>JALERU010000091.1 GCA_022764045.1 Clostridiales bacterium
AACCTGACCTGGACATTGGAGAACGGCATTCTGACAATCTCTGGCTCGGGTGAAATGGATAATTGGGATGATTACACCAACACAAATGCGCCCTGGTATGCTGATTACAATGACATTATAGGCGTTGTCATCGAAAATGGCGTAACAAGCATTGGTTCTTCTGCATTTATCGACCTTACAGATTGCAAATCTTTTTCTATTGGAGCAGATGTCCAAAGCATTGGAAAACGCGCATTTTCATCGCTTTCCTCAAACACGAAAATAAAATTCAACGGAAATGCTCCTTCAATTGATACCAGTGCGTTTGCTGATGATTTAGATGGAATAGACATTTATTATAATTCTGAAAAAGGTGATTGGGAAAAAGTAATTGCTCAAGAGTACGAAAGCATTCCTTCCATCGCTTGGATTTATTCGGAAGACGCCACAGAGAATTTAGCTATCGAAAACACATTGCGATTTCCAAACGAAGCCACGTACTTTGGCGGTGAAGAAAACGGGTACTACATCAGTAAAAATGACTATCAGACGTTGCTGTCAAATTTAAATTCTAAAGATAAAAAAGCAATAGAAAGCAAGAAGAATATAAACGGCGAAAAAAACGTATATTTCTATAATGTAGACAGAGGAACCTCTTCGCATTTTACTTGGGGTGGCTCTTGCTACGGAATGTCTGTCCTTATCGCACTGGTAAATGGCGGAATATTGTCTCTTTCGGATTTCAATACTTCCGCAGATACTCTTTTTGCCGTGGATAGCACAGCCGAGACTCAGTCTATCATCAATTTTTACCAAGGCCAGCAGCTCCTCCCATTTGTAACCGGTATACAAGCCGAGTTTATGACACAACAGGAGCAACCTGCTCAGATAAAAAAGATGGAAGAATTAGTCACTGATGCGCAGGCAAATGGCTCCGTAGCCCTTATTTCGTTTGCATATAAAGATGAGACCGGTCAGGCCACGAGAAGAGATCATACTATTCTTGGCTATGCCGTTGAGCGAGGAACCTTTAAGCTCCAAATCAACGATACACCCTATCTGTTTGACCGCCGAATCCTCACCTATGACCCGGCATATTCCGGAGACCATCAGCAGTATCACAACGGAGCTATCTACTACAACGATACACAATGGGCAATGATAGGCCTCTATAATGTTGTCAGTTCTACCAATGGATTTAACCTTAATTCTGAGTCCGATACTGCTCAGTTAAAACTTGTAATTACAGACACGAACTATATCAACGCTGTAGATTACGTCACAGGGGAAACAAATTTTAATTCCGTTGCCAAGAACGCTTATCTCTATACAGGAAATAGTGACTTCATTGTTGAGTCCATTTGGGGTGTTGATACTGTCAAAAATGGTTTATTTGACGGTGCTGCCACTATAGCCGACAACGGCGCTGTTATTATTGGGATGGATGCTGATACAGGCAACTCTGGTACCATGCCGTTTACCGTCGCTTTCCCACATCTGGACAGCACCTATACGGTCACAACGGCAAATGATACTGTTGATTTTGCTCTGGCATATGAGAATTACTATTTATCTGCAAATTCTGATCAGCCTGGTACCGTAACCTTTGAGCCCAATGGCAAAGTTATAATGACCACAGATCAGACGGGTACTGGATATTTAAGTATTACTGCCAACGATGGGTGTTCCTCTTTGCCATGGCACACTCTTGACATTGTAAGTAAGGATACTTCAAAGCTGGCGTTTGAATTGACGGACACTGGCATCTTGGTTGCCGGCGATACTTTAACCGACGTTACAATCTATGGGACAAATGACGAAGAAACAACTGAATTGACGTTTTCTACCAAAGCGCATAGTGTTTTGGTCGCTTCGGAAAACAACGAACTTGTTATTTCCGAGATTCCCGACAAAAACTCTTCCAGCAACAGCAACAACAGCACCTCGTCAGCTTTCAATCCTATCTCCATCTCCACTTCCTCCAATGGCACCGTGAGTGTAAATCCTAAAAGTGCCAAGGCTGGGAACACCGTCACAATCACTGTTGTCCCCGATGATGGTTACGGGCTGGACAAGCTGACCGTTACCGACAAGAACGGCAGTGACATCAAGCTGACTGACCAGGGCAATGGTGTCTACACCTTCACCATGCCCGACTCCGAGGTATTCGTCACCGCTTCCTTTACTGAGTTGGAGCTTCCTACTCTCGTCCTGCCCTTCACGGACGTAACAACCAGCGACTGGTTCTATGACGCGGTGGCCTATGCCTATGACAACAGTCTCATGACCGGCACCTCTGCCACCACTTTCTCCCCCAACGCCACCACCACCCGGGGGATGATCGTCACCATTCTCCACCGGCTGGAGGGTTCCCCCGCGGCGGAGGCCTCCGGGTTTGCTGACGTGGAGAGCGGCGCCTGGTATCAGGCAGCGGTAGACTGGGCCGCTGCCAACGGCATCGTCAGCGGCACCTCCCAGACCACCTTCGCCCCCACCGATCCCATCACCCGGGAGCAGATGGCGGCCATCCTGTACCGTTACGCCTCCTTCAAGGGGTATGACGTGACCGCCAAAGCCGATCTGGCAGGCTTCACCGACGCCGCCCAGATTAGCGCCTACGCCAAGGACGCTATGGCCTGGGCCAACAAGGCTGGCCTCATCGGCGGCGTCTCCGCCACCACCCTCCAGCCCCAGGGCAGCGCCACCCGGGCACAGGTTGCCACCATTCTCATGCGCTTCTGCGAGAACGTGGCAAAGTAAACCATGTTCCACGCCAAAGGAGAGAGCTGCGGCTCTCTCCTTTGCTTTGCCCTGGGCTTCCAGGCTGTGGAAAGCAGGTTGACAAGCCCTGGAATCTATACTATTCTATAATGTAAGAAACCATATAAACGGAGAAAATGCTCCCCATTTTGCCCCCTTTCGGGGAGAAAACCAGGGAGAAAGAAAGGAATGGATGGCCTTTGGAGCGGAGAAAACAAATCGACCTTTCCCTGGTGGTCCCCTGCTTTAACGAGGGGGGCAATGTGCGGCGGTTTCAGGAAGAGGTGCGGGAGGTCTTCGCCGGAAGCGGCCTGACCTATGAGCTGGTCTTTGTGGACGACGGCAGCCGGGACGACACCCTGGCCCAACTCCGCCAGCTCTTTCAGGAAGGGGCCTGCCCCATCCAGATCGTGCGCTTTTCCCGGAACTTTGGCAAAGAGGCCGCGATGCTGGCGGGGCTCCAGGCCGCCCGGGGGGAGCTCATCACCCTCATCGACGCGGACCTGCAGCAGCCCCCGGCCACCGTGCTGGACATGGTCCGGATTCTCCGGGAGGAGCCCCAGTACGACTGCGTGGCCGCCTATCAGGACCAGCGGAAGGAAGGAAAGCTCCAGGGGGGACTGAAGGACGCCTTTTACCGGCTCATCAACAAGTTTTCCGACGTGGAGTTTGTTGCCAACGCCAGCGATTTCCGCACCATGCGCCGGCCGGTGGCCGAGGCCCTGGTGACCATGGGGGAGTACCACCGCTTTTCCAAGGGCCTGTTTTCCTGGGTGGGCTTTGCCACAAAGTTTATTCTCTATCAGGTCCGAGCCCGGGAGGCCGGGGAGACCAAGTGGTCCCTGCCGAAGCTCTTTCGCTACGCCTGGGACGGCATCCTCAGCTTTAGCACGGCCCCCATTAAAATTGCCATCTATTTGGGCCTGACCTTTGCCCTGCTTGCCATGATTTACCTGGTGGTGGTGCTGGTGCAGAAGCTGGCCTTCTCCATCGCGGTGCCGGGCTACGCCACCATCGTGTGCCTCATCCTCCTGCTGGGGGGCTTGCAGCTCTTCTTTTTGGGGATTTTGGGGGAGTATATCGGGCGGATCTACATTCAGGTAAAGCAGCGGCCCGTGTATCTGGTGAAGGAGCACCTGACCTGGGAAGCCTCCCCGGACCAAGGAGGCACGGAATGAAGGGCCTTTGGAACAAGCTGTGGAACAGCTCTCTGATCCGCTTCGGCCTGGTGGGGATTCTCAACACCGTGGTGGGCACCACCATCATGTTTGTGCTGTATAATAAGCTCCACTGCACCTATTGGCAGTCCTCCTTTGCTAACTACTTTTTCGGCAGTATTTTGAGCTTTTTCCTGAATAAGTATTTCACCTTCCGCAGCAAGCAGCGCTCCTGGCGGGAGGTGGTTCGGTTTGTCATCAACATCGCCGTGTGCTACCTGCTGGCTTACGGCATCTCCGAGCCCTTGATGCTCTGGCTGCTGGCCGACCGGTCCAAGCAGTTCCGGGAAAACGTGGCCATGCTGGGGGGCATGGTGCTCTTTGTGGCGCTGAACTATTTGGGCCAGCGTTTTTTTACCTTTCGCAAGGACGCCGGGCAGGCATAACAAACCATAAGAACAAAACACAGGGCCGCCGGGGAGGGAACCCTTCCCCTGGGGCCCTGTTTCACCCGGAGGGAGAAAAGCCATGGCAAAGCACACGGTGCTCAAGCAATATTTCGGACACACGGACTTCCGCCCCGGCCAGGAGGAACTCATCGACGGCATCCTGGCCGGGCGGGACGCCCTGGGGATCATGCCCACCGGCGGGGGGAAATCTCTGTGTTATCAGATCCCGGCCCTGCTGCTGCCGGGGCTCACCCTGGTGATCTCCCCCCTCATCTCCCTGATGAAGGACCAGGTGACGGCCCTGAACGGGGTGGGTATCCCGGCGGCTTTCCTGAACAGCTCCCTGGACAGTGACGGCTTTCGGCAGGTCTGCCGGGAAATCCGCCAGGGGATGCACAAGCTCATCTATGTGGCCCCCGAGCGGCTGGGAAATGAGGGCTTTCTGGCCCTGATGCAGGAGCAGAATGTCGCCCTGGTGGCGGTGGACGAGGCCCACTGCATCTCCCAGTGGGGCCAGGATTTCCGGCCCAGCTATTTGAAAATCACAGCGTTTGTGGACCAACTGCCCCGGCGGCCGGTGCTGTCGGCCTTTACCGCCACGGCCACGGCGGAGGTCCAGGAGGATATCCTCCAGCGGCTGGCCCTCCGGGACCCGGTGAAGGTGGTGACGGGCTTTGACCGGCCCAACCTCTTTTTCGACGTCCGCCACCCGAAGAAAAAGGACGACCTCCTTCTGGCTTTGGTGGAGGAGCGGCGGGAGAAGAGCGGCATCGTCTACTGCGCCACCCGGGCGGGGGTGGAAAAGGTCTGTGATTTGCTCAACCGCCGGGGCATTTTGGCCACCCGCTACCACGCGGGCCTGGCGGAGGAGGAGCGGCGGCAGAACCAGGACGACTTCCAGTTTGACCGCAAAGCCGTCATGGTGGCCACCAACGCCTTTGGCATGGGGATCGACAAGTCCAATGTGGGGTTTGTCATCCACTACAACATGCCCAAGAGCCTGGAGGCCTACTACCAGGAGGCCGGCCGTGCGGGCCGGGACGGAGAGGCGGCGGACTGCATCCTCCTCTACGGCCCGGGGGACGTGTCCACGGCGAAGTTTTTCATCCAGCAGGCGGGGGAGGAGAACGAGGCCCTCAGCCCCCTGGAGGTGGCCCAGATCCAGGCGCGGGATTACCGCCGCCTGGAGGCCATGGTGGACTACTGTAAGAGCACCGCCTGTCTGCGGGGCCATATTTTAGACTATTTCGGCCAGGCCCATGGGCCCACCTGCGGCAACTGCGGCCCCTGCCGGGGGCAGTTTGTCCGGCAGGATATCACCCGCCAGGCCCAGATGATCCTCTCCTGCGTCAAGCGGGTCCGGGATCGGCTGGGGTATTTTGTGGGGGCGGGGCTTATCAGCAAGGTCCTGCGGGGGAGCCGGGACCGGCGGCTGATGCAGTTGGGGCTGGATACCCTGTCCACCTATGGACTGCTCAAGGGGACGACGGCGGGAGAGCTGGGGCACTACTTCGCGGCCCTGGAGGCCGAAGGGTATCTCTTTACTGAGCTGGAGCACAGCACTCTGCGGCTGACCCCCAAGGCGGGGGAGGTCCTTTTCCGGGGCGCGCAAGTGACCATGACCCGGCGGGCAGAGCCCGAGGCGGCCATCTCGGCTCCCGCAGCCGCCCAGCCGGTGGAGGACAGCCTGATGGCGGCCCTGAAGGCCACCCGCTGGAAGCTGGCCCAGGGGGAGGGCGTCCCCCTGTACGTCATCTTCTCCAACGCCACCCTGGCCGACATGGCACGGCGGCGGCCCCGGACCATGGAGGACTTTTTAGAGGTCTCCGGGGTGGGCCAGGTGAAAGCCGAGAAGTACGGCAGGGCCTTTTTGCAGACCCTGGCAGATCATCGCGCAGGAGAGGAGGAATGAGCCGTGGAACTGGCCCTGCGCCCCTGGCGGCTGTCAGACGCCAAGGCCCTGGCAGAGCTGCTCAATGATCCGGCGGTCCATACAAACCTCCGGGACGGCCTGCCCAGTCCCTATGCCGAGGAGGACGGGAGAAATTTCATCACCGACATGCTGGCGGCGGACCCGGACAAGGTCTTCGCCTTTGCCATCACCCAAGACGATAGCCTGGTGGGGAGCATTGGCGTTTTCCGCCAGGAAAACATCCACCGCCGCACCGCCGAGATGGGCTGCTACCTGGGCCGGAAGCACTGGAACCGGGGCATCGGCACCTGGGCGGTCCGGGAGACCAGCCGGCGGATCTTTGCACAAACGGATCTCCTGCGCATCTTTGCCGAGACCTTCGCCCGCAACCATGGCTCCTGCCGGGCGCTGGAGAAAGCGGGCTTCCAGTGTGAGGGTGTAATGCGAAAACACGCAGTGAAGAACGGCGAGGTGCTGGATGTAAAGCTGTATGCTTTGCTGAGAGAATAAAAAAGCTGATCAAAAAGCCCGACTGTCGCTTAACGCGCAGTCGGGCTTTTTGATCAGCTGAAATGACTTGTTTCGACAACCGGTCTTGTCTACGCTGCTCCAAATTTGCAGCGTACGCATGCTGCCAGCCAGGATACAAAAGGGTTAGAGGTTCCCATCAGGTTTATCTGTTCTGCCGAATAAATAATCCAGGGAGACGTGAAAGTAGTCTGCAATCATGAGCAAAGTCTCATATCCGGCTTCCCGCTCCATGTTTTCGTAGCGGCTGATGCTGTTCTGGCTCAAATTCAAATCCATTGCAAGCCTTACCTGGGACAGGTGCTTGGCTTCGCGCAGTTCTTTTAATCGAAAGATCATGATTTCCCCCCTTGACAAGAAAATACCAAAATGGTATATTAGGAATATCCCAATTTGGTATATGCGATGCGAAAAACTTGTTGGAGGAGGAATTTGAGAATGATTAAGAAACTATTTGGAGAGACAGAGGAAGAACAATTCAGATATTTGAAACCAAGGTTGATTGCACTGGGTGTAGGAGGCGTTGCTTTGCTCATAAGCCTTTTGCTGGAATTAATGGGAGTCGGGCTTTACGAAATATTTTATATTTTGGGTGCCGCAGTTTGTGTCATTACGCTGCTTATGTTTGGCTGGGCTATCATGAGAGGATTATTTGGCATTGCAACACTAGGGGTTTTGTTTTCCCGCAATGTAGTCGTTGGCGTGATCATATTTGTACTGTATATCCTGCTTGGATATATCGGTGGACTTGTTGTGGCGGTCATCGGGCTGTGCAGATTCCTGGTAATACTAAAGCAATTAAAGCAAAGGAAATAATCGGCTATGGGATTCTATGACGCAAAAGGACACTGGCGCAGCGATGGAGAGGGCTTTTACGATGGAAAAGGAAACTGGGTCAATCCAGGCGACGCTTTTTATGATGGCAGAGGCCAACTGAGAACTCCGGGAGAAGGGTTTTATGACGGGAAAGGAAATTGGGTCAGCCCAGGAAGCTCCTTTTATGATGGCAAGGGTTGTCTTCAGACCTCGGGGCCTGTTGCCGGCGTGGTAGTGGAGGGAGGAACCGGGATCGTTGGTGTAGCTGGATTCCTGTTGGCGATTCCAATTGTAATGCTGTGGTTGATGACCATGTTCCTAGTGAGTTGGATGGCATCTCATCTATACCTGATTTTTATAGGGTATCTCTTTCTCAATACTGTCATTTGTATTGCAATCACAAAGCGTAAAAGACACCGTGGGGTAGGAGCCGCTCTCAGTTTTGCCGGAAACTATGTTTGTATGCTCTCCTTTGTATACATAGTGTTGGTATATGCGGTTCCATATGTGATAATCAACGACGGAAGTTTTGGGAGCTCTTTTGAATTTACGTTGACCTTGGCAATAGGCGTTGGGGGAATCGCTATCGTGCAATTTTTCAATTATTATCATGAGAGGGTGGTGTTGGAATTTATACTTGGCATCCTGTTTTTTGTGGTGATCATTGCCTTTCTAAGGTATGGAAAAGATGTCGATACGGTAGAAAGCCTTGCCAGAATATATGGCGTAGAAGCGTCTAAATTGTTTACCGCTTTATTTGGGTTCGTATGTTAGGGGGAAGAATTCTATTCCTGCTTTCACAAGGGACATTCCACTGTGTGACAACGCGAAAAAACAGAGAGTTGTTCACGATAAAACGTGATCAACTCTCTGTTTCCATTTGTTTGTGTGATTGGTACCTTAGTAGCAAGACAGGGTCAAATGTAAAATCGGGTAAGGCCGGCCCCGGTCGTCGGTGGGGGTGCGGTGGTGGACCTTATAGCTCCGGCGCAGGTAAAAGGCCAAGGCCCGCTCATTCTGCTCGTTCACGGTGATTTGGGCGATGTAATGGGCTGCCATCCCATGGCGGAAAAGCTGGGCGCCCAGGCCCTTGCCCTGGTGCTCGGGGGCTAAGAACAGCATCTCCAGGCTGTGCCCGGCGATGCCCATAAACCCTACAGGCTGGTTTTGGTCGTCCAGGGCCACGGAGAGGCTGGGAACGTCACGGAGAGCCTGGGGGATCTCTGGGGCGATCTCCCGGATGGCCTCCTCGGTGAGAAAGTGGTGGGTGGCCCGGACAGAGGCTTCCCAGACAGTTTGGAGCTGCTGGAGCAGGGCAGGGGTCCGCTCTTGGGGGGAGAGGTCGATGAGGGTCATGGCATCCTCCAATCTGTTCTTCGGCCAGCCGGCAGAGGGATCAGTGGCAGCTGCCGCCGTTTCCGGAGCAGCCGTGCTTCTCCTGGCCGCAGCGGTGGCCTTCGTCGTGGTGGCCGTGGTGGTTGCAGTGGACATCGGGCTGATAGAGCAGGGTGCCTGCCAGCAGAGCGGCTGCGGCCTCGTCGGCGCTGCCGGTCACGCCGCCGTATAGCTGGATGCCAGCCTCGGCCAGGGCGTTTTGGGCTCCTGCGCCGATGCCGCCGCAGATGAGGGCATCCACCTGCCAGGCGGACAGCAGAGCGGCCAAGGCGCCGTGGCCGCTGCCGTTGGTGCTGAGCACCTGGGAATTCACAATGGCGCCGTTTTCAATTTCATAGAGCTTAAACTGCTCTGTGTGGCCAAAGTGGGGGAATACATTCCCGTTTTCATAGGTAACTGCCAGTTTCATGTGGTTGACTTCCTTTCCAATGGGCCCCTGCTGTGGGGCGAAGCGCCGGGCGCGGCCGCATTTTTTGCCGCAGCAAGGCCAGGCGGAGCCGTCGCACAGGGCATAGTTCCCGCCGGAGATCCGCAGGGTTTTTCCGTTGACGATGCAGTCGGCCAGCTTGCCCCGGGCCCGTTCATACATTTCGGTCACCGTCGTCCGGGAGATGCCCATCTGCTGGGCGCACTGGGCGTGGGTCCGTTTTTCATAGTCGATCAGCCGGATGGCCTCGAACTCATCCACGGTGAGAAGAACCTCTTCCCGTTCCCGAAGGCCCCAGGGGGCGAACCGGTCATACTCCGGCTCCAAACAAATGCGCCGGCATCGGCTTGGCCTTGCCATGTGCTCACCTCCATTTCCGACATATGACGATAATAGGATAACAGAAAGTCAGGGAAAAAGCAAGGGGGAATTTTCTGTACGGCGCAACGCGCAAGAGGAGACGGGTGTTGTTTGCGTTTCAGTGTGGGTGTGGTAGAAAGAGAACACGGAAGCGGAAAGAACAGCTGTCAACAGGAAAAAGGCCGCAATGCCGATGAGAATCCCCGCCACCACCCGCCAGATCCGCCTGGCGCGGCGATTTTTCACGGCCAACTGCTCATTGATCCGGGTCAGCTGCTCCGCGACTTGGTCAGCGGGAGCCTCTGGGGAAGCGGCGGTGTCCAGCAGGCGGTTGACGGGAACCTCCAACACTTCCGACAGCTGGACAAGGACCTCGGCGTCAGGTACAGACTTGCCTTTTCCCATTTGGAAACCGTCTGCCGGACGACGTGAAGCCGGACGGCCAGTTCCTCCTGGGTCATGCCCTTGGCCTTGCGGCAGGCGATGAGATTATCTTGGAACATGGGGGAACCTCCTTGTGTTTGCTAACCTTAGCATAGCCTATTTGCCCCGTTGCGGCAAGCAACGGAACATAACCTGGGTAAAAAACTGCCCTGCCGAAGGAAAAACGGCAGGGCGGAGGGCGTCAGGGGGCTTCCTGGGCAAAGGGACCGGTCAGGGCGAAGGCGTGGTTCATGGGACCGCAGCCCCGGCCCAGGGTCAGGCCGTCGGCCAGGGCCTGGGAGAGATAGGCCTTGGCCCGTGCCACACTGTGGGCCAGGGAGAAGCCCTTGGCCAGGTTGGCGGCAATGGCGCTGGAGAGGGTGCAGCCGGTGCCGTGGGTGTTGGCGGTGAGGATACGCTTGCCCCGGAACCACTGGAAGGCGCCGTGGTCATAGAGCAGGTCGTTGGCATCGCTGACGCGGTGGCCCCCCTTGCACAGGACGGCGCAGTGATAGGTTTCCCCAATGGCCCGGGCGGCGGTCTCCATGTCCCCCTGGGTTTGGATGGTCAGGCCCGAGAGGGCTTCCGCCTCGGGGATGTTGGGGGTGAGCAGGTCGGCCAGGGGGAGGAGCTCCTTTTTGAGGGTGGCGATGGCGGCCTCCGCCATGAGCCGGGCCCCGCTGGTGGCCACCATGACGGGGTCCACCACCACGTTTTTGGCGTGCCAAGCGCGGAGCCGTGCTCCAATGACCGCGATGAGCGGGGCCGAGGAGACCATGCCGATCTTCACTGCGTCGGGAGGGATGTCCTCAAACACCGCGTCGATCTGCTGGGCCAGAAAGGTGGGGGTGGCCTCCAAAATGGCCCGGACCCCGGTGGTGTTCTGGGCGGTGAGGGCGGTGACGGCGCTCATGGCGTAGACGCCGTTCATGGTCATGGTTTTCAGGTCGGCCTGGATGCCGGCGCCGCCGCTGGAGTCGCTGCCGGCGATGGAGAGGGCAGTTTTCATGGGGGCCCTCCTTTCCCGTGGGGCTGGGTGATCTCCCCGACGGCTGCTTTCAGGGCTTGGGCTGCGGCTTGGACGTCCTCCGCCCCGAAGAGGGCGGAGACCACGGCGATGCCCGCCATGCCGCCTCCCCGGAGCTGCCCCACGTTTTCCAGGGTAATCCCGCCGATGGCCACCGCGGGGATGGAGACCGAGGAACAGATGGTACCCAGGTCGGCCAGGGTGATCCGCTTGGCCTGCTCCTTGGTGGGAGAGGGGAAGACAGCCCCCACGCCCAGGTAATCCGCCCCGGCTGCCTGGGCGGCCTGGGCCTGGGCTGGGGTCTTGGCGGTGGCGCCGATGATAAAGCTGGGCCCCACCCGGCGGCGGATTTGGTCCACGGGCTGGTCCTCGGCCCCCACATGGATGCCGTCCGCCCCGCTTTCCAGGGCCACCTCCAGGTTGTCGTTGATGATCAGGGGGGCGTGATACCGGTGGCAGAGATCCCGAAGGGCCTTGGCCTCGGCCAGGAACGCCTCGTCGGACAGTTCTTTTTCCCGGAGCTGAACCAGGGTGACGCCCCCTTTCAGGGCGTCCTCCACCTGTTCAAACAGGGTTTGACGGCCGGTCCAGGCCCGGTCCGTGACGGCGTAGAGCAGCAGCTGCTCCCGTTGAAAGGTCATAGGGCGTGCCTCCTCACATTGGGTCAGATAGGATTTGGGGTCGGGGCAGGTCATGAGGCCGCTGCGGACACAGCCCCCCCTGGCCCCCGCGGCCAGGACGGAGGCCAAGGTCTCCGGGCCGATGCCGCCAATGGCCCAGACGGGCAGGGAGACGGCGGCGCAGACCCGACGAAAAAAGTCCAGCCCCCGGCCGGGCAGACCGGCCTTGCAGGTGGTTTCAAAGACGTGGCCGGCGGTGAGATAGGTGGCCCCCAGGGCCTGGGCCTCCAAGGCCTCCGCTACCGAGTGGCAGGAGGCCCCGATGGTTTGAAAGGCGGCCTTGTCCTCTGGGGAGAGTTCCCGCAGCACCGGCAGGGGCAGATGGATGGCCCCGGCCCCCAGCTCCCGGGCGATATCCACAAAGGTGTGGAGGATACAGGGCACGTCATACCGGCGGCAGAGGGACAGGACCTGGAGGGCCAAAGCCTTGTACTCGGCGGGGGACAGGTCCTTTTCCCGCAGGACGATACCCGCCGGCCTGGCCGCGGCGATCTGTTCCAGGCGGGGCAGGAAATCCGCCCGGCACAAGGTCCGGTCGGTGATACAGAGGAGATCAGACATAGAGATAGTCGTTCAGCACCGGCTGGAGCCCTTCCTGGTCCATGTCCCGGTACATCTGGGAAAAGCTCCGGCTGTCGTCAATTTCAAACTGCTCGTCCCCCTGGTCGTCTTTGGGCCCCTGGCCGGTGTATTTGCTCTCATGGTCCCCAATGCCGGTGGAGACCCCGGCGGAGATCTTGGTGGCGGCGATCTTCACAATGCCGTCCCGGAACCGGGCGCTCTCCCGGGAGGAGACAGTGATACCCACGAAGGGCAGGAAAATCCGGTAGGCGCACAGGACCTGGCACAGCTCCTTCTCCCCCACGTCCAGGGGGCTGATTTTGTCGTTGTTGATGATGGGCCGCAGCCGGGGGCAGGACAGGGAGAGCTCCGCCGCCGGATACTTCCGCTGGAGCAGACAGGCGTGGAGGGCGGTGGCCAGGGCGTCCTTGCGGAAGTCGGACAGCCCCAGCAGGGCGGAGAAGGCCACCCCCCGCATCCCGCCACGCAGGGCCCGTTCCTGGGCGTCGAAGCGGTAGGGCCACACCCGTTTGTGGCCCAGCAGGTGGAGGGTTTCGTATTTCTTGATGTCGTAGGTTTCCTGGAACACCGTCACATAGTCCGCCCCGCAGTCGTGGAGATAGCGGTATTCCTCGGTGTTCACAGGATAAATTTCCAGGCCCACCATGCGGAAGTACTTCCGGGCCAGCTTGCAGGCCTCACCAATGTAGGCCACATCGCTCTGGGCCCGGCTCTCGCCGGTGAGGAGGAGGATTTCCTCCATGCCGCTCTGGGCGATGACGGCCATCTCATGCTCCACTTGCTCCATGGTGAGCTTTTTGCGCTTGATGTGGTTATAGCAGTTGAAGCCGCAGTAGACGCAGTAGTTCTCGCAGTAGTTGGCGATGTAGAGGGGGGTGAAGAGGTAGACGGTGTTGCCGAAGTGCTTCTGGGTCTCCTCATGGGCCCGCCGGGCTATCTCCTCCAGGAAGGGGGCGGCGGCGGGGGAGAGGAGGGCCTTGAAGTCCTCCAAAGAGCAGGTGGGATGGTCCAGGGCGGCCCGCACGTGGCGGGGAGTGTAGCGGGCGGGATCGTAAGCGTTCATCTCCGCCAGGACCCGGTCCCGGACGTCGGAGTCGATGACCTCCATGCCGGGCAGGTACGCCATGGGGTCTTTCCGGGCGGCGGGGTCGGTCTCTAACTGATGCTTTTTCTTCAAGACCTCGGGGGAGAGGTGTTCCGAGTCCACAAAAAAGGTGTTTTCCATGGCGCGCCCCCTTAGTCGTGGAGAAAGCCCGTCAGGGGATCGGAGGCCGAAGCCCCCCGGACCAGCACCCGACCCAGGCCGGAGAGGTAGGCCTTCCGCCCGGCCTCGATGGCCTGGCGGAAGGCGGCGGCCATCAAGGGGAGGTCCCCGGCGGTGGCCAGGGCGGTGTTGGCCATGATGGCGGCAGCCCCCATCTCCATGGCCTCACAGGCCTGGGAGGGCCGGCCGATGCCGGCGTCCACAATCACGGGCAGGTCGATCTCGTCAATGAGAATCTGGATGAACTCCCTGGTGGCCAGTCCCTTGTTGGAGCCGATGGGGGAGGCCAGGGGCATCACGGCGGCGGCGCCGGCGTTCACCAGGTCCCGGGCCACGTTCAGGTCGGGATACATATAGGGCAGGACCACAAAGCCCTCCTTGGCCAAGATCTCTGTGGCCTTGATGGTCTCGGTGTTGTCAGGGAGGAGGTATTTGCTGTCCCGCATGATCTCCACCTTGACGAAATCCCCGCAGCCCAGTTCCCGGGCCAGGCGGGCGATGCGCACGGCCTCTTTGGCGTCCCGGGCGCCGGAGGTGTTGGGCAGCAGGGTGACCCCCTTGGGGATGTAGTCCAGAATGTTTTCCTGGTCCTTGGTGTTGGCCCGGCGGACGGCCAGGGTGATGATCTCTGCCCCCGCGTCCCGGACGGCGGCCTGGATGAGTTTCAGGGAGTATTTCCCCGAGCCCAGGATAAAGCGGGAGGAAAATTCGCGGCCGCCAAGGCTGAGCTTGTCCGATGTTTGCATAGTAATTCCTTCTTTCTTGTGGATCAGGGTTCCAGCTCCCCCGCCAAAAGGCGCAGGACCATGTGGGCCTGATGGTTGGCGCACAGGGCCACCCGGGGGGCCAGCAGCCCCAGGCCCTTTGCGGTGTCGCTGACCTCGTCGCCGCAGAGGTAGAACCCCTTGGCGACCCGCCGGGTCCGGATGGCGTTGGCGGAGCCCAGCCCGGCCATGCCGGAGGCGGCCACCAGATATTTGTGGGGAAAGGCGGTCAAAACCCCGTTGACCAGCATGGCCTTGGCCTGGGGCTGGTCGAAGGCCTCACAGATGATGTCCGCGTTTTTCAGCAGGGCGGTGAAATTCTTTTCCGTGACCCGGGTGGTGTGGAGACGCAGAGACAGATAAGGGGAGATCTCCCGCAGGTTTTCCGCCAGGGCGTGGGTTTTTGGCTGCCCCAGCTGGTTGGCCTTGTACTGCTGCCGGTGGAGGTTGGTGAGATCGACCTTGTCAAAGTCGATGAGGATCAGCTGGCCCACCCCCGCCCGGGCCAGGGCGATGGCGATGTTGGAGCCCAGTCCCCCCAGGCCGCAGACGGCCACCGTGGCCTGGGAGAATTTCTCCTGGAGGGCCTTCCCGTGGCGGGCTTCCAGGGCGGCTTGCCATTGGGCTTTGGTGGGAAGACGTTCCATGTCAGCCCCCTCCCACAAAGCTGACCACCTCCACCACATCTCCGTCAGCCAGCGTGGTCTCGCCGTACTGGGCCTTGGGGACGATGTCGCCGTTGCGTTCCACGGCGATGCGGGTGGGGTCATAGTCGGTGGTGGCCAGGTAGTCGGCCAGGGTTTGCCCTGCGGCGTTTTGGGGGGTTCCGTTGATGGTTACCATATGCTTGTACACCTCCTGGAATGGGGGAAAACAAAAAGGGACGTTACCCAATTTGAATTTGGTAACGTCCCATGTAAACCATGCGCGTTGTGTTCCCTCCGTTGGCATTATCCAAATCAGGTCTGCGGGTCGAGGGTGATACCCTCCTCTCAGCCTGTCACACAAGCTCCCCGATTTCTTCACTTGTTTGCTTTCATTATATACGTCTCTTCCAGGAAATACAACCCCTGTCCGAGGGCTTTTTTCAAAATCTGCGGGGTGATTTCACCGGCAGCATGGTTTGGGAGCCCTTCCGCAGCAGCACCCACAGCAGGGCCATCCCCGCCCCGCCGCTGGCGGTGGCGAAGGTCAGCAGAGCGGCCGCGCCGGCCAGGTCCAGCAGAAAGCCCCCCACAAAGCTGGCCAGCACACTGCCCAGGGTGTTGCACATGGTGAACCAGGCCTGGCCCTGGACCCGCTGGCTCTCGTCCACCGTCTCGTTGACAAAGTAGATGGAGGCCAGGGTGAAGAGGGCGTAGCCGTTCATCTCGAAAATCTGCACCGCGTATAGGACCCCCATGTTGGGGGCCACCCAGGCGCCCAGGGCGTGGAGGAAAAAGCCGATGCCCGACAGCCGCACCCAGGTCCGGCTGCCGGCCTTTTTCAGCATCCAGGCGAAGAGGAACATCACCGGCAGCTCAAAAATGGACTGGAAAAAGAGCATGGTGCCCATCTCGCTGCTGCCGCCCCCCAGGGGCTGGACGATCTGAAAGGCGAAGACATTGAGCAGATTGTGGCTGATAAACAGGCAGGCCGAGGCCACCAGCACCCACACCACATGGCGGTAGCGCAGGAGGAAGGGCTTGCCGCCGGCCTGGACCGGGGCCTGGGGCTGGACGGGGTCCTGAACCGGGACATCGCCCCGAAAGCGGAACAGGAGCACCGACAGCAGGAGCAGCAGGTTCAGCACCGTCAGGGCCACGGGGATGGAGACCTCCCCAAACCACAGCACCAGCCGCCCGCACAGGGCGGAGAAGACCCCGAAGGAGATGGACCCCGCCCCCCGGGCCACCCCGAAGTTCAGGGGGAAGCCCTGGTTGATGCAGGCCATCCCCAGGGCCGAGCACAGGGGCATAATCAGTTGGATCAAAATGAGCAGCAGGCCATAGAGCACCGCCTGGCCGGCCCAACTGGCCAAAACCAGCAGCAAGGCCCCGGCCGCCAGTTGAAGGGCCACCAGCAGGGCGCAGAACTGCCGCAGGCTGAGCCGCTTCAGCCCGTCGGCCACCCGGGAGACGGTGGGCTGGAGGACCGCCGACAGAATCCCTGCCACGCTGATGAGCACGCCGATTTGGGCGTTGGTAAAGCCCCGGGCCAGCAGGTAGACGCTGGAAAAGGTCATAATGCAGCAGTAACAGGCCCAGTAGCTGCCCTGGAGGGCGGTGTACCGAAGGGTGGGGGCAAGGGCCCCTTTGGTTGCGGATTGCATAGGACGCGGCCTCCCTCAGCCAGAAATTTTTTTTATGATACCATAAATTTGGGGAAAAGAAAAGATGCCCCAAAGCCCTCCTTGTGAAAGCGGGGCAAAGCAAAGGAGAGAGCCGCAGCTCTCTCCTTTGGCGTGGAACATGGTTTACTTTGTCATGTTTTCGCAGAAGCGCATGAGAATGGTGGCAACCTGTGCTCGGGTGGCGCTGCCCTGGGGCTGGAGGGTGGTGGCGGAGACGCCGCCAATGAGCCCTTCCTGGTTGGCCCAGGACATGGCGTCCTTGGCGTAACCGCTGATCTGGGAAGCGTCGGTGAAGCCTGCCAGATCGGCCTTTTGGGTTACGTCATACCCCTTGAAGGAGGCGTAGCGGTACAGGATGGCCGCCATCTGCTCCCGGGTGATGGGGTCGTTGGGGTGGAAGGTGGTGGGAGAAGTGCCGTTCACCACGCCGTTGGCGGCGGCCCAGGCCACAGCCTTGGCATACCACTGATCTGCATCCACATCAGTGAAGGGGGAGGTGCCGGCAGCGGGTTCCTTCTCCAAACGGTAGAGGATGGTGACGATCATGCCGCGGGTGGTGGTGGCATTGGGCTCGAAAATGTTCGTGCCGGTGCCGTTCATCATGCCCTTTTCGATGACGTAATCCACACCCTCGTGATACCACTGGGTGGTGTCCACGTCGGTGTACTTCTCAGCGGGGCAGACGTGGGTGGTGGGGATTTCCTTAAAGGTGGCGGTCACGTCTACCTTGGAGGCGGGCATCTTGAAGGTGTACTTGCCGTTGCCCTTGTCGGTGAGCTCCAGGACGTTGCCCTTGGCGTCGGTGACGGCCAGGCTGGACAGCTCGTAGCCCTCGTCGGGGGTGACGGTGAGGGTGACGGTGCTGTTCTTCTTGGCGTACTTGGGGCTGACGGTGACCTTGCCGTTGTCCACGGCGGGAGCGGTGACGGAGTAGGACGGGGTGCTGGGCCCGCCGGAGGAGTAGGTGGTGACAGTGACGGTGCAGGTGGCGGAAAGAGCGCTGTCGTCGCTACCAACTTTAGCAGTGATCGTAGCCGTACCGTTCGCAACCGCAGTTACAACGCCGTTTGTAACCGTTGCCACATTTTCGTTGCTGGAAGTCCAGGTGACGGCCTTATTGGTGGCGTTTTCGGGCATTATGGTGGCATTCAGGGTGCCAGTTTTTTGGGCTTCGCGGTTGGTGTAAAGGGTCAGGGTGTTTTTATCCAGGGTGATGCTGGTAGCCTTGATCTCGGCTGGTGTCACAGTAGTAGTTGTGCCGCCCTCGTTATTAGGAATGCTGGTGGCGGTACCGCCGTTCGCTAGATCTTGCTTGTCTTTACCAGGCTCTGTGACACTGCCATTTTCGGGGATGGTGACAGTGGTGGTGGTTTTACCGTCCGTACCTGTTTCCGTTTTCAAGGTAGGGGCCTCGTCTGGACTGCCCTGGATGATGGTGCCATTGGGCAGGATGACAGCGGCGTTTAGGATGTTGCTCTCGTCCTCGCTGGTTTTCGCGCCCTTGGCGAGAATGATGTTGCCGTAGTTGTCGACGTAGTTGTCGGCGGTGCCGTCGTCGCTTGTGTCGGTGCCCACGGTGATGGCAGTATCACCCTTTTTGATGGTAGAACCGTCCTCCAGGTCGATGGCCTGTTCTTTGCCTGCGGCGGTGGTGGTGATCTTGACGTCCTCGGTTGCGAGCGTCAGCGTGCCGCCCGAGGCCACGGTAATGGCCGAATTGCCAGAAGATGCGACCTCACTGAAATCTATGGTCGTCTCGCCACCAGAGTTAACGTAGATAGCGGTTCCAACGGAGGAAATAGTGCTTCCAATTTCGCCCACGTCGGGTACGGTGCCTGCCAATTTTCCGCCGGACTGGACATTGATCAGCGGTTCGGTGGTCGTTCCAGTGACAGCCACACGGGCAAAGGTAGCTTGGCCGTTCTCATTCACAGTCATTTGTGCGTTGTCTGTGAAATTCACAGGGCCCTCAATGCCGCTGCCCCGTGTGTTACCAACAAAGTCCAGAGTCCCATTGACGATGACATCGTTCCCAAAGTTGTACGCAATCGTAGAGTTGGCGCCAAAGCCGCTGTTTTCAAACGAAACAGAGGCACCAGACTGAACTTCGATACCACCGGCAAAGGTGATGGAATGGTTATATACACCCAGATCACCGCCAACTTGAGAGGTACGAATAACAAGCTTGGAACAGGGGACTACAATTGAATCGGTGTTTGCGGCAAATGCGTCTGCGGTGGAGACATTCCCTGCAAAGATAACTTGCGTATCGATCGTTTCTGTGTAGCCGGTTGAATTGATTGTAATGGTACACACGGCCGATGGATCAAGTATAAAGGAAGCTCCACCCATAGTTGAATTCTGGCTAACTATTTTTTTGTCGCCAAGATCTTCTAATACCGCTTTTATTGTTGGGTATTGTTCAGATGATGTTCCGGGGTAAGCAATTTGCGACCCTGCCATTTCTATATGGGTATGTGTAAACTCAACAGTAATGGACCCTTCAGCCGTTCTATTCTCAGATGCGGCAAATGCAACTGGAACAGCCTGACAGATCAGCAGCATAGAGAGAAAGAAGGTTAATATTTTCTTCATGGTTACTATGTCCCTCTTTTATTATGGTGCAATGACTGTAACGCTATCAAGCATTGTCCCGTTAGCTTTATAGGCGGCCACCGTGACAATTTCGGCAGGGGCGGTTCCGCCGCCTACAGGCTGTCCTTTCTCATTCACGGCATCAGAGACATATCGAGTAAAGCCATCTCCCAACGGGGTATTCGGAACATGATAGTAAAGGCTGTTATCCGAGTCTTTGAAAACCAGTTGTCCGCTAACTACACCAAATAATGTGCCAACGTTTGAGTCAGCAAACCCATAAATTTTCAGCTCCGGAACAAACGTGTTGTCTGCTGTTGCTGCAATACTGCCCTTATCGATCCTTTGAGTTACAGCATACCGATCCGTTCCATAGAAACTACTGACTGCGCCATACCAAAGCTTAACATATGCCCCAACAGAAACCAAATAGTAACTAACATCGGTTTCGTTAGTTGGGCGTGTGACAGTAATCGTATCACCATCGTAGGAAGCTGCAAATCCGTCGAGGGCTATCCCTTCGCAAAGAGCTCCTCCGTTAACGATTTGAACACGTTCGATATTTCGGTGGTTATCAGTGTCTACAACAGTTGAAGTAGACTCTTCAGCAAGCGGCATCAACACATCCTCAACGGCCTGCATATTACTCCCAAACTCGGACACAGGTGCGGCAAAATACTTGGCACCATTTGTACCGCGGATCATGCCGCTGTTCTTACAGCCCGTAATGGTAAGATACAGTGAATCTACAAGGACCTTTCCCTCAACAGAGGACGAGTTGCCAAAGAACATGCCAGCATATTGCATGGTCACGTCACCGTTATTCACACAGTTTTCAAACTTATACTTGCAGGCTTCGCCAACAAAAAGAGGGTAATATCCGTGGAACACACTGCCATAGATGTTACCAGTAATTTTGGCATCATTGACGCAGTTGGTCATGGTTATGCCGCCCGAGGGAGCACAGTAAACAAAGGGGGCATAGTTGGACTGATCGGAATTGGTCAGAGAGATATTGCCTGTAACGGTTACGTTTTCCATCGTGAGGTGATAACTTTTGCCGCCCAGAGTGGAGGGCATAAAGGTGATGAAGGAAGCGGAACCCATTTCCTTCGTTGTGTTGTCAACTTTGTGCTCGAAAATCAAATTCTTGATGGTTCCGCCGATGACGGAGTAGATCAGGGCACAGTTATTAGGGATACCAAAGATCTTGGGGTACCGGACTTCACCGTTATAAGTTCCCTCAACGCCTTCTAAGGTGCCATAGAAGTAGTTAATGTAGCCATTCCATTCACTGACAGAGTTGCCGAGTTTGGTAAGATCCAGGTCTCCCGTGACATGGAATTTTTTGTTTGCATACCACTCGTTTTGGGTGACCAAAGCAAAGTCAGCTTCATTCTTGATTACGTAGTAGCCTTCCTCGTCAACCTCCAAATCGCTGACACTGGCGGGCATGATGGGGTCGAGTTCCGCATTTGGGATCTCTCTCACCTCGCCATTGGGCAGGGTGATGGTGTCGGGCTGGTCGTCCGCCGCAAACGCCGCAGGCGCAAGGGAAAGCATCAGGCAAAACGCCATCAGCAGGGACAAAAAGCGCTTTTTCATGGTGTGTTCCTCCTTATTGTTGATTTCGGTCATGTTCCGCCTACCTCCGTAGGCTGAGGTAAAAGCCGCACCATGGCGCACAAGACCATGGGCGGTGCGAGGGGTCAGAAATTACCTCACCTCCCATTGATTTACAAAAACGTATACATTTTTGTAAACTGGCCAATCTGACAATTTATATTTAATATAGCATAGATTTTCCATTTTGACCATACTGTATTTTCAAAAACATTGCCATTTTTCACAAATTCTTTCCTTACTATCCCAATGTTAGGAAGGTATATTTTTTTGCAGTCCGGCTTTCTTTACAACACGTTAGACGCCTCAAAAAGCCCCGCCCGGTACCGAAAGGTGGACAGAGGGAGGCCACATTCCGCCGCTGCTGCCACGCCGGTAATTGCGCCGTCCTTCCACCGCTGGTAGACGCTGGGGAAGTTCTCTGGCAGGGGCTGGGGCGGGCGGCCGAAGCGTACCCCCTTGGCCTTGGCCGCGGCGATGCCCTCCGCCTGGCGCTGGCGGATGTTGACCCGCTCGTTTTCTGCCACGAAGGAGAGGACCTGCAGGACGATGTCGCTGAGAAAGGTCCCCATCAGGTCCTTGCCCCGGCGGGTGTCCAGCAGGGGCATGTCCAGGACCACGATGTCCACCCCTTTTTCCTTGGTGAGCAGGCGCCATTGGGCCTGGATCTCCTCATAGTTCCTGCCCAGGCGGTCGATACTCTTGACGTAGAGAAGGTCGTCTTTTTTGAGCTTTCGCAGGAGTTTTTGGTAGTTTGGGCGGTTGAAGTCCTTGCCGGATTGCTTGTCCAAAAAGATGTTTCGGGCCGGGATCTCTACCTCCCGCAGGGCGGTGAGCTGCCTGGCCTCGTTTTGTTCTCGGGTGCTTACGCGGATGTAGCCATAGGTTTTTACCATGGTGTCGCCTCCCTTTTGGTGATTCCCCTCTATCATACCGTCTGGGGAGGGGGAGCTTCCACAGCAGTGTATGACGGGTCTTCCGACAGGACGGAAAAAGACGCCGGCCTTCGTCCGAAGGGACGAGGGCCGGCGCCTTTTGTGGGTTACGGGGCCGGCGGCGGGGATTTCAGCCAGCGGCCTCTTTTATAATGGATGATTAGAATCACGGCGGTGAAGAACCAGGAGACGGGGTAGCAGATGGAAATTCCAAGCAGGGTGCTCCAGTGGGGCACGATGAAAAGGACCCAGAGAATCCGCAGGCCGCAGATCCCCCCCACGCTGATGAGCATAGGAACCAGGGCGTCGCCGGCCCCCCGGAGGGCGTTGGCGATGACCTCGATAAAGGTCCAGATGAAGTAGAAGGGGACAAAATAGTAGGTAATCTGGATGGCGTAGCGGATGACCTGGGGGTTGTCGGTAAACAGCCGGAAGCAGTACCGGGCAAAGAAGAGCAGCAGGAGGGACAGCACCACCGTCACTACCAGGGCGATTTTCAGGCAGACCCGGACGCTGGCCTTCATGCGGTCGTATTTTCCCGCCCCGTAGTTCTGGCCCACAAAGGCCATGATGGCCACGCCGAAGGAGATGATGAGGGACCAGTAGATGCCGTCCACCTTGTTGGTGGCCGACCAGGCGGCCACGGTGTCGGTGCCCAGGTTGTTGATGGGGACCTGGATGAGGAGGTTGGACAGGGCGTACATGGAGCTCTCGATGGCGGCGGGAACCCCGATGCCCAGAATGTGCAGCAGGGTGGCCCGGTGGATGCGGATCTGCCGGGGGTGGAGCTGGTAGGCCTCTTTGGTCCGGCCCAGTTGAACCAGCACCAGCAGGGCGCTGACCAGGTTGGCCAGGGCGGTGGCGATGGCGGCGCCGGCCACCCCCAGGTGGAAGCCGGCCACAAAGAGGAGGTCCAGCACGATGTTCAGTAGGCAGCAGACCACCAAGTAATACAGGGGCCGCCGGGCGTCCCCCACGGCCCGGAGAATGCCAGAGCCCATGTTGAAGAGCAGGGTGGGGATGGTCCCCAGGAAGTACAGCCGGAGATACAGGGTGGCGTCGGCCATGATCTCCTGGGGGTTTTTGGTCCAGGTCAGGGCGTTGGGGGCCAGCAGAATGCCCAGCACGGTGATGCAGGCCCCTGCCAGCAGGCTGAAGGCGATGGAGGAGTGGACGGCCCGGGTGAGCTTCTCCCGGTCCTCGGCCCCGTAGCCATGGGAGATAACCACCGTGGCCCCAGAGGACAGGCCGGTGAAGACCCCCACCACCAGTTGCACGATGAGGGCGGCGGAGCCTCCCACGGCAGCCAGGGCGTCAGAGCCCACGAACTGCCCCACAATGACGGCGTCTACCGTGGCGTAGAGCTGCTGGAAGAGAGTCCCCGCGGCGATGGGGAGGAGAAAGAGAAGCAGCTGCTTCCAGATGACGCCCTGGGTCAGGTCCAGATTTTTCTTCGGATGGGCCATGGGAAAAACTCCTTCCAAGCCAGCTCCCCCAAGTGGAGAGACCAAGAGACGCCCCAAACCGGGACGCCTCGACAGACTTTTTATTTTGTGCTATGATAGCCATAGCAAGACCGAGCCAATGGAACTACGCATTGTGACAATGCCGCGCGAATCAACCGCATAGGGGCTGATTCGTAGACATTATCATAGAAGAAAACGGTCAAAAATGCAAGACCTCCGCTGAAAAAAGCCGGAGAGAGGGAGGATTTTATGCACATTCCCACCTGCCAGACCCAGGCGCTGGATATTTTGACCTTTGAGCAGGCCCTGGTCCCCACCCAATGGGATTTTGACCGGGAAAAATGGCTCTATGTTCCCGACCACTACGCCGACTACCGGTACCTGCTGGGAACCCGGGGGAAGAATCCCCTCATCTGCATCGGTATCAACCCCTCTACCGCCGCACCGGACGATCTGGACAACACTCTGAAATCCGTCGCCCGCATCGCCGCCGGAAACGGCTACGACAGCTGGATCATGTTCAACGTCTACGCCCAGCGGGCCACCCGGCCGGAGGACATGGACCTGGCATGCAACCAAGCCCTCCACCGGGAGAACATGGCGGCCTTTCGCTATGTTCTGGGCCAGGTGGGGAAGGGGTTCGCCCCCGCCATCTGGGCGGCCTGGGGAACCATCATCGAAAAGCGCCCCTATCTGCGGGACTGCGTCCGGGAGATGGCAGCCATCGGCACGGAATACGGCGCCCAGTGGCTGTGCGCCGGGAAGCGGTCCAAGAAGGGACATCCCCACCACCCCCTGTATCTGCGAAAGGATGAGAAGGTGCGGGACTTTGACGTGGAGGAATATCTGGACAGCCTGTGAGGGCGACAAAACAGACCAAAACCGGCAGGAGAAGATCCTGCCGGTTTTTCGTCGAGGGACGTTATGCCTTGGGAAAGGGGAGAAGAAGATCAGATACACCACAGATGTAATCCATGTTGACATTGTAGGTTTTGGCTAAGAGGATGATGCTATCCAGAGGAATGCGGGTTTTCCCCAGTTCGTAGTCGGAATAGGTCTTCTGCCCAACGTTTAACAGGGCGGCAACTTCCTTTTGAGAGAGAAATCGGAGTTCCCTCAGCTGGCGGATGCGTTTCGTATAGTGCATGAAATCACCTCGAAAGAATTATAGCACAGAGGATAAAACTCTATCAAGAGAAAACCTGGCTGGTTTTTCTTGACAAATGGGCTGTTTTCATATACTCTATTTTATAGAGTAATCTTGAAAGGAGAGAAGTGTATGAATGAGAACAACAAGCAGTCCGCCATAGAGGATCTGCGGGTGATCCGCGGCGTGCTGGATCAGACCACCTCCTCCCTGCGGGGGCTTGCCCCCTTGTTCTGGCGGCTGGGGCTGGTTTGGCTGGTGTGCGCCCTCGTCCTGCTGTATATTGAGGGCGGGGCCGTTCTGGGATTCCTGTTCCCTAAAATCCATGACGTGTTCGAACTGTTTGGCGCGGCAAGCATGCCGGTCTGCACGGGGGTCCGGATTTTTCTTGGGGCTTTTTTGGTGGTGCAGTGTATCCTTTGGCAGAGAAAGAAGACATCCGGTGAGCTGTCGGAACAGGGGAGACGGCTCCTGGGCCTGTGGCAGACCCTGCTGGTGCTGTACCTGTGCCTGTACGCCGTTGCGGCAGTGGGAACGCGGATTGCGGAGCCGGACGTGATGACGACAACCGAAGCGTGGGACGCCTGGCAGACCTGCAGCCTATTAAAGATGCTGCCGCCCGTGCTCTTTCCCGCCCTGCCGCCCCTGCTGACAGGGGTCTATCTGGAGGACCGGCCTTTGCAGTTGCTGGGCTTGGTGGTTCTCACGCTGTATCTGGCGGCAGTGGTCATCAGTATGGTCAGCATCGTTATGGTGGCCCAGAGCGGAACGAACGCGCCGAATTATCTGATGATTTTGAGCATAGCCCTTGCCTTAATCCGCTTTGTCCTTCCTCCGGCGTCCCTGCTCATGACAGCCCGGCGGATCAAAAAGCTGGAAAAAGCGGGGTGAGCCCATGGAACTATCCCAAATTCCGTTTGCCTTTCAGTCCCGTCTGCGCCTGTCGGTGATCGCGGGCCTGCTGGCCGGACCAAAAAATTTCCGGGCCCTTCAGGACCTCACCGGGGCCACCCCGGGCAACCTGGGCAAGCAGCTGGAACAGCTGGAGGAAGGGGGCTACCTGGTCAGCAAAAAGGAGTTTGTGGGCCGCCGGCCCAACACCACCTATCGGCTCCTGCCCTATGGCCGGGCGCAGTTTGCAGAGTATGTGGCTCTGTTGGAATCCCTCCTGGCCGGTGCCGGGGAGGAACCTGCGGAGGAACCAAAGGAGGAATAACATCCGCCGCCCCAGTCTCGGGTTTGGAGACTGGGGCGGCTTTTGCATGGGTGACGGTTGGTCAGCAAGGCCGGCTTCGGTCAAGGGCGTTCTTTTTAATCTGATTTAAGGTTCCTCTGGTATGCTACGTCCAGCGGGCCAAGGGCCCATTGGTTGGAAAAGGAGGAAAACCCTTGATCGAAGTGAAGCATCTGACCAAACGGTATGGTACCCATACCGCCGTGTCGGACCTGTCCTTTCAAATTGAAAAGGGGCAGATCTATGGCCTTTTGGGGCCAAACGGCGCGGGAAAGTCCACCACCATGAACATCCTGACCGGCTGCCTGGCGGCCTCGGAGGGGACGGTGACGGTGGGGGGCCATGACATTTTTGAAGAGGCCGCCCAGGCGAAGAAACTCATTGGCTATCTCCCAGAGCGTCCGCCGCTATATCTGGACCGGACTCCCATGGAATACCTGACCTTTGTGGGTCAGGCCAAGGGCCTGGGGAAGGACGAACTGGACCGGCAGCTGGGCCAGGTTATGGGCGCCACCCAGATTACAGGGGTGGCCCACCGGCTGATTAAAAACCTCTCCAAAGGCTACCAGCAGCGGGTGGGCATTGCCCAGGCCCTGCTGGGAAGCCCGAAGATCATCATCCTGGACGAGCCCACGGTGGGCCTGGACCCCAAGCAGATCATTGAGATCCGGGATCTCATCCGCACCCTGGGAAAGGACCACACGGTGATCCTCAGCAGCCACATCCTCTCTGAGGTTCAGGCGGTGTGCCAGACCATTCTGATCCTCTCCAAGGGCCGGCTGGTGGCCTGTGACACCCCGGAAAATTTGGAAAAACGCTTTGCCGGCACCACCTCTGTGGAGTTGGTGGCCGAGGCGGCAGAGTGGGAGGTCTGCCAAATTTTAGAACCCCTGGAACACATCACCGGCTTGGACGTCCGGGTGGGGGATGGGGGGCTTTGCTCGGTTTTTCTGGAGACCGATGGGGCCCAGGAACTGTGCCGGGAGGTCTTTTTTGCCTTCAGCCGGGCTGAGCGCGCCCTGCTCCACATGTCCACCGCCCAGACCAGTCTGGAGGATATCTTCCTGGAGCTTACTGGAGAATCCCCTCGCCTCCAGGACGAGAGAGAGGAGGCGGTGCCATGAAAGCCATCTTTCGTCACGAACTGTCCACCTATTTCACCAGCCTCACCGGCTATGTCTTTGGGGCCTTTTTGCTCCTGTTCGCCGGCATCTATACCATGGCGGTAAACCTGAACGGTGGAATGACCAACTTTGAATATGTGCTGAGCAACCTTTCGTTTATCTATCTCATCATCGTTCCCGTGGTCACCATGGGGACCATCGCCCAAGAGAAGCGTCAGCGGACGGACCAGCTGCTCTATTCCCTGCCCATGACCATGACCCAGGTGACCATGGGAAAGTATGCCGCGCTGCTGGTGGTCTTTCTGATCCCCACAGGGATTCTTTGCCTCTATCCCCTGGTCCTGACCGCCTTTGGAACACTTCATCTGCCCCTGGTGTTTGGCACAGTGGTGGGGTTCTTTTTCCTGGGGGCGGCGCTGCTGGCCATTGGGATGTTTCTCTCCTCCATCACCGAGAGCCAGGGGGTGGCTGCGGGGATTTGCTTTGTGGTGATGCTGGTGAACTATTTTATTTCGGACCTGGCCGGTTATTTCTCCTCCTCGGCCTTTGCCTCCTTCGGGGCCTTTACGGTGCTGGTGCTGTTGGTGGGGCTGATTTTCCGCCTGATGACCTGGAACAGTATGGTCTCCCTGGCGCTGGCAGGGGGGCTGGAACTGGTGCTGATCCTGGGGTATGCCCTGGGAGGAGATTCCTTTGCCGGGCTGTTTCCCGCCATGGTGGAGAAGCTGTCTCTGTTTGACCGGTTCTACCAATTTGTGGACGGCATTTTTGACCTGCGGTCCATTGTGTACTTCCTGACGGTGATCGGTGTGTTTCTGTTCCTCACCGTCCAGTCCCTGGAGAAACGGAGGTGGAGCGAATGAAATTCCCTTGGCATGGAAAAAGGCCCAGGAAAGGGGAACTGAAAGCCTCTCTGGGCACGAAATCCTTCCGGGTGGGAGGATACAGTGTGGCGGCGACCGCCCTTGTGGTGGTCATTGGGGGGATGGTGAACCTCTTTGTGAACGCGCTGCCCGCCAGTGTGACTCAGCTGGACACCTCCAAAGGGGCCATGTTTACCATCTCTCAGGAGACCAAGGAGGTTTTGGCGGGGCTGGAAGAAGACGTGACCGTCTACTGGCTGGTTCAAAATGACCAGGAGGACGACACCCTGGGCACCTTGCTGGACCGCTACGAAGCTCTGGGCGACCGGATCACCGTGGAAAAGCGGGACCCCGACGTCTCCCCCAACTTTGTGGAGAAATATGTGACGGGAACCGTTTACAACAACAGCCTCATTGTGGAGTCTGACACCCGGTATACTTACGTGAGCTATGAGAGCATCTATGAATATGACTACGGGGAGGACTACACTTCCTACCAGGTGAGCTTTGCCGGAGAGAGTGCCCTCACCAGCGCCATTGATTACGTCGTCAGCGACAGTCTGCCCAAACTCTATACCCTCACCGGCCACGGGGAGAGCGGCCTGACGGCCAGCTTCCAGTCGGCGGTGGAGCAGCAGAACGTGGCCCTGGAAGAGCTCTCTTTGCTGACAGAGGAGACCGTTCCCGAGGATGCCGACTGCCTGCTGATCTGCGGGCCGTCCAGTGACATCTCCACCCAGGAGAAGGAGGCCATTCTGGACTACCTTAACACCGGCGGGGACCTGATCCTGCTGACCAACCCCACCCAGGACGGAAAGGAGCGGCCCAACTTAGAGGCCCTCATGGAAAAATATGGCATGACCTCTTCCCCGGGCATTGTGGTGGAGGGGGATACCGCTCACTATGCCCTGGGCGCGCCCGTCTATCTGCTGCCGGAGATTCAGAGCCACGCCATCACCTCGCCCCTTCAGGAGGGGGGCTACTATATCCTTATGGCCCTGGCCCAGGGAATTACCCTGGAGGAGTCCCCACGGGAAGGGCTGACAGTGAGCCCCCTGCTGACCACATCAGACCAGGCCTATGCCAAGGCGGCGGGATATGGGATGGAGACCTACAGCAAGGAGGAAGGGGACGAAGAAGGCCCCTTCGCCCTGGCTGCCGCCGCCACAGAGACATTGGAAAACGGCGGGGAGAGCCATGTGGTTTGGATTGCCTCTACCTCGCTGCTGGATGACCAGTACAACCAGCAGGTTTCCGGAGCCAACCAGGACCTGTTCCTCAACTGTGTGGGCTGGACCTGTGAGAAGGAGGGGGGCATTTCCATCCACGCCAAAGCCATCACCGCGGAGTATCTCACCATGAGCACCTTTACCGCCTCTCTGCTGACCCTAATGGTGGTGGGCGTTCTGCCGGCGGCCTATCTGGGGATGGGAATTCGGATCTGGATCAGGAGGAAACGAGGATGACGCGAGGAAAAAAGTTAGGAATTTTATCCCTTCTCTTGCTGGGGGCTATGGGTGCCGCCGTGGCGGCGCTGATAATTTTTCAAGAGGAAGCGGAGACCCAGGAAGACACGGCCGTTACCATCTTTACCCTGGACTCCGACCAGGTGACGGCCCTGTCCTGGACCTATGACGGGGAAACCATGCGCCTGGAGAAAGACGGGCAGACCCAGTGGACCTATCCGGAGGACGGGGCCTTTCCCCTGGACCAGTCCTACCCGGACGCCATGGTGGGCGCACTCCGGGAAATCCAGGCGGAAAAAACCATTGAAAACGTGGAGGATTTGGCGGAGTATGGCCTGGCAGACCCTATCTGCGCCATCACGGTGGAGACGGGGAAAGAGCATCAGCTTGCCATCGGGAATGAGACTGGTTTGGGCGTTCAGCGCTATCTCTCCATTGGGGACGGCAATGTCTATCTGGTGGAAGCTGGCCTTTTGGATTCCTTTGCCCTGGGCCTGTATGACCTGGTGGAAACCGAGACCATCCCCGATATGAGCGATGTGAGCGGGTTCCAAATAACCGCCGGGGATGAGACCCTGGACGTCGAGTATCTGGAAGAGAGCGGACTGGCCTACAGCGACCAGTACACCTGGTTCTGGAAGCAGGGCGAAGAATACACCGCCCTGGATACCGAGGAGACCGAAGCCCTCCTCCAACAGGTGACGGGCCTGAACTGGGAGAGCTGTGTGGACTACCGGGCGAACCAGGAGACCTTGGGAAGCTATGGCCTGCTTCAGCCATCGGCCACGGTGACCGTGTCTTACACCGAGACCGCCCAGGTGGCCACCAATGAGACTGACGAGGACGGCAACCCCATCTATGAGACCCAGGAGACCGACAAAACCTTCACCCTGGAGCTGGGGGACTACGACGGCGCGTCCTGTTATGCCCGCCTGGCCGGGTCGACCATGGTCTACCGGGTGGCCGGCGCCCTCTGTGACGCCCTCCTGGCCGCCACAGGAGAGAGCCTGCTGCCTCAGGATGTGATCCGGCTGGACTGGAGCAAGGTTACCGGAATGGAGATCCAGCTGGATGGACAGACCTACACCCTGGAAAAAACCGTTCAGGAGGAGACCGATGAAGAGGGGAACACCACCGAAACCTATGTCTATCAGCAGAATGGAAAAACGGTGGAAATCACCGACACGTTGGATCAGCTTCAGGACATGGAACCCATTGACACCGTCGCCGGCGCCCGTGGAAAGCAGCGGGAACTGGCCCTGACCTTCTATCAGGATAGTGAGCGCTACCCACAGGTGGAGCTGGTCTTCTACCAGTATGACAGCGGCAGCTGCCTGGTGGGGCTCAACGGGGAAACCCGCCTGCTGGTGGACCGGGACAGCCTGCTGGAGATCATCGAAACCTTGAGAGAACTGCTGACAGAGTAAAGCATGGAGGGGACGTGCCCCGAAGAGAAGGAAACCGGCGCCGCCGCGAAATTGAATCGCGGCGGCGCCGGCTGTTTGCGCGTTATACTAGAACTTGATCAAAACCTTTCAAAAGGTTTTGATCGGGCGAAGCCCGTCAAGTTCTGCATGAGACGGCGCAGCGTGCCATCGCACGCTGCGAGTGTGCGCAGCACACGGGTTTCTCGATGAAAGGATTGCATCGAGAAACAGGATTAACCCTTCCGGGAACCGCCGGACCGCTGGCGCTGCTTCCGGAAACAGGCGTCACACAGGCGGCCCCGGTGGTGGAGGGGGAGGGCAGCGCCACAGAGGGCGCAGAAGCGGATGTTATTTTTCAGCCGGTGGAGAAGGATCTCGTTGATCTCCTCGGCGATCTCTTCCCGGCGGTCGTAGAGGGCCTCCTCGTCCACGGGGCAGCCGAAGGCTTTGGAAAAGGAGAAGTAGAGGTCCAGCTTTCGGCAATAAAGCTCCAGCTCGGGGAGGGTTCTCGGCTGGTCCTCGGGCAGGGCGGGCTGCTCGATGGCCTCCCCCTGCTGATAGAGGCGGAGAAAGCGGAAAAAGAGCTCCCGCAGGGGTTCCTCGGTCTCGTCAAAGGGGATGTTGGCCGCCCGGAGCTCCTGCTCCTTGGTGAGGACGAAGCCCTGCTCCCGGAGCTTGGAGATGATGGTGAGATAGCGGGTGATGTCCAGCTTCACATAGGGCTCCACGGTGGGCATCTTGTTCCACTCGGTGAGAACCTCCAACAGGTCAAAGTCCACCATGAGGACCAGGTCAGAGAACCCAACCACGGCCTGCTGCAGGGGGGGCACCACGGTGCTCAGCCCCGCTCGGATGAGGCTCAGGTTCTGGGTGGCCCCCACATAGCCCCGGTCGTACATGCCGTAGCGGCCCGCCCGGCCGGCGATCTGTTGGATCTCCTCGGGCTTTAGCTCCCGGCGCTCGATCCCGTCGAATTTTTCCGTGTCCATAAAAATGATCCGCCGGATGGGGAGGTTCAGACCCATACCGATGGCGTCGGTGGAGACCACGTACTCCATGCGCCCGGCCAGAAAGCCCTCCATCTGCTTGCGGCGGGTGGCATAGGGCAGAGCGCCGTAGATGATGGCGGGCTCCTTGCCCGACTGCCGCAGATCCTCGGCGATGCTCAGCACCCCCACCTTGGAGAAGGTGATGAGGGCGTCCCCCGGCTGGACGCGGGTGTAGTCCAGGGGGTGGTCCATGCACAGCAGGGGGGTCTTCCGGTTGTGGAGGACCACCTCATAGCTGTCCCAGCAGCTCTCGATGATGCGGATGAGCAGGTTTTTGGCCTGGGGGGCGGCGCACAGGTGGACTTCCGGAGCCTGGACCCCTAAGATGGCCCGGGTCCAGGCGTAGCCCCGCTCCCGGTCGGCGATCATTTGGCACTCGTCGATGACGGCCACGTCGTAGGCCTGTTTCAGGTCCAGCTTTTCCGCTGTGGCGGCCACGTGGGTGTCCCCCTCCCGGCGGTCCTCCTCCTCGCCGGTGGTGAGGCTGCAGTCCACCCCGGCGTCCAGCAGGGTCTCCTGGGCCTCCAGGGCCAGCAGGCGGAGAGGGGCCAGATAGACCCCGGTGGGGGCCTGTTTTAAGCACTGGAAGCCGGCATAGGTTTTGCCGGTGTTGGTCCCTCCCAGGTGAAGGACGAAGTGGCGGCGCATGGCCCGGGCTTCGGGGTATTCGTCCTTGGGGTTCAGGGCCATAAGCACCGCCAGGCTGGTGCGGATGGCCTGGGGTACATAGCAGACGGAGTAGAGATAGCCGATGGGCCGGGAGAGGAGCTGCTGGACGGGGAAGTTTTCCATTTGCAGCAGGGCGGGCAGGTTGGCCTCCGGCTGGGCCTGGGTGAATTCCTGGATGGCCTGCTCTGCGGCGGCCCGGAGGATGTGGGGGTAGCGTGCCCCCACCTGCTGGGCCTGGCGGGAGTCGGGGTGCTCCCCCAGCCACACCCCCGCCTGGACAAAGCGGGTCAGGTCGCCGGGCAGTTGGGCCCCGTCGCACTTCTTTTCCAGGGAGAAAAACTGGTTGAGGAATCCCAGCATCTGGTTGGCCCGGAGGACCCGCCCCTTGGCGGCCACGGGCAGGTGGGTGAGAATGGCCTGGTGGTAATACCCCGCCAGCACCCAGGGCCAGTCCTCCTGTCTGGGGGAGGCCTGCCAGGCCGCTTCCAGCAGTTGGGCGGCCTGGCCCGTGGCTGAGGCGGCGGCCCGGAGATCATACCACTTGGGAAGGGTTCCCCTGGATTTGGTTTGAAAGGCCTCGGTGGCCTCGGCGGCCCGCACGTCGTCCCGGTGCCACATGGGGAGGGCGTGGTTCTTCACGCGGCGGTAGCGGGGTTTGGGGAGAAGCTGGGCGATGAGCTCGTTGGTCCAGCCCCGGCTTTTGAGCTGCCCTGGCGTCCAGAGCTTTCCTGGTGATCTGTGTCCCATAGCGGTGTTCCTCCGTGGATGTTTGTGTCATTGTATCATGTTTTCCGGTTGGGGGCAATGTATGCGTGTTTGGGGAGCGGGACCAGCTTGACATGGAGCCCCGGCAGGGCGCATAATAAAAAAGAAATACGATTCACGACCCGGAGCAAGGAGGGCCCATGGCAGACCAGAGACAATCAAACCTTCCCCTGACCATCTCCGTTCACCGGCGGCCCAAGGTGCTGCTGCTGGGCAACGGCATGAACCGGGTGTACGGCGGGGCCTCCTGGACGGGGCTGCTGGAGAAAATCAACCGGACGGAATTTACCACCGAGCAGGTAAAGGGGATGCCCTTTCCCATGCAGGCGGTGCTGCTGAGCCGGGACCAGGTGGACGTCTCCCTCCAGGACCTCCAGCGGGAGCTGACCCAGTGCCAGGTCCACCCCTGGCTGGCCGGGCAGCTCAAGCGGCTGCTGGCGCTGCCCTTTGACTGCATCCTCACCCCCAACTTTACCTACGAGGTGGAGTGCGCCCTGGTGCCGGACTTTCTGGACCACCCCCAGCGCTACCTGCGCCACACGGCGGCGGTGCCCCGGGCGGAGAAGGGGTTTATGCTCCACACCTATTATGAGCTTCCTATGGAACGGGGAAAGGTTCCCCTGTTTCACATCCACGGGGAGGCGCGGGTGCCAAACACCGTGATTTTGGGCCACTATTACTACGGCAACCTGCTCTTTTGCTGCGATGAATACCTCACCCACCGGGCCCCGGAGCAGCGTTATCCCATTTGGCAGGGCCGGGAGGAATTTCCGGCCCTGAGCTGGCTGGATTATTTTATCCTGGGGGACGTCTACTCCCTGGGCTTTGGCTTCGACACCTCGGAGATGGACCTGTGGTGGCTGCTGTGCCGGAAAAAGCGGGAGCTGGCCCCCCACGGGGACCTGTGGTTCTTCGAGCCGGACCGGAAGTCCGCCGAGACCAAGCATGCCCTGCTGGAAGCCTACCACGCCCGGTGCGTCAGCCTGGGGGTGGCGGAGCCCACAGGGGCGGACTACCGGGACTTCTACGAGCGGGCGGTGGAGGAACTGAGCCGCCGCCTGGGTGAGAACACAAAGAGAGAATAAGAAAGAAGGAACGCCGGCGATGAAGAAACCGCACTATGGCTGGGTGATCTGCATTACCTGCACCCTGCTGCTGTTTGTCACCATGGGGACGGTATCCAATGGGTTTTCCGTCTATCTACCTTATATTATGGAGGAGCGTGGGCTGACCCACGCCCAGACCTCCTCTTTGGTCACCCTCCGGTGCTTGGTGGCTTTTTTGGCCATGCTGGGCATCGGGGTTTATTATGAAAAGGTCTCCCTGCGGCTGGGAACGGGGATCGCCGCCTGCTGCGCGGGGGCGGCCTTTTGGCTGTACAGCGTGGCCCAGGACTATCGCCTGTTCTGCGTGGGCGCGGCGGTGTCCGGGCTGAGCTACGGCCTGGGGTCTATGATCCCGGTGTCCATTCTGATCAACCGCTGGTTTTACCGCCACCGGGCCCTGGCCCTGAGCATCTGCGCCTCGGGCAGCGGCATTGCCACCATTGTGCTGCCGCCGGTGACCACGGCCATGGTAGAGGGGATTTCCATGGCGGCGGCCTTTCGGATTGAGGGCGTGGCCATCTTCCTGTTCGCGGTGGTGATTGTCCTGGCCCTGCGGAACGACCCGGCGGAAAAGGGGTTGCTTCCCTGCGGGGAGGAGGGAGAGAAGCCCGCCGAGAAGACGGCGGAGCGGGTTTCGGTGGGTCACCGAACCATGGGGAAGGAAATTTGGATCTTTTTGGGCTGCGCCAGCCTGTTTATGGGGGCAGTGGGCAACCCGGGCTTTTCCCATCTTTCCGTGCTTTACACCTCTGAGGGCTTCAACCCGGCTACGGTGGCCCTGCTCATTAGCGGTACCGGGGTGATGATTACGGTGGGAAAGCTCATTTACGGGGAGGCCACCGACCGCATTGGCGGCTGCCGGTCCAGCCTCCTCTTTGGAGGAATCCTGCTGGTGGGACACGTGTTGTGTTGCTTCGCTTTCCTCCAAAACCTGCCTCTGGCCCTGGTGAATATTCTCTGCCTGGGGATCGGCTATCCCATCGCCACCATGGGGCCCTCGGTGTGGGCCAACGACCTGGCCGATCCCGCCCGGTACTCTGTGGTGATCCGGCGGCTTCAGGTGATCTACGCCGGCGGCGCCCTGGTCTTCGCCAGCCTGCCTGGGATTCTGGCCGACCACTTTGGGGGATATCTCCCCGCTTATCTCCTCTTTTCGGCCATCAACGTCCTGACCCTGGTCTTTGTTGCCTTGGCCTATCGGGTGGGACGGCGGAAGGGCTGAGACCTGCTACAGAAAGAAAAAACCGCTCCGACATCGTTTCGTCGGAGCGGTTTTGTTATGGTTGATTTTTGGGCGGGGGTTCTTGGCCGGCGGGCTTTTCCACCGCGCCCTTGGGACGGTCGAAGTCGGGCAGGAGGAAGGTGCCCACCAGGAAGGTGAGGGAGTAGAGGGCGGTGAAGAGCATGGCGTTGTACCAGCTCCGCTCCCCGCCCAGGTTGACCAGGTGGACCACCAGGGCGTAGATAATCATTTGCAGGGTATAGGCCCCCGTCCAGGAGAGGGTGAGGATCACCGCCACCTTTTGCGGGGTGGCCCCGGGCAGGCGGGTGGGCAGGGTGAACAGGGAGGGGGTGGAGATAAAGATCACAAACCCCAGCAGAATGGCGCAGACCGTGGCCAGGGTGGGGGAGGGGATAAGGATCATGGTGAAGAACAGCAGCGACTGGGCCACGCCGGAGAACCGGAAGAGGTGGATCTGCCGCTTGAGCTTTTTTGCCAGCACAATGCCGATGATGGTCCCCGGGATGCCTGTGAGGGCGATCATCAGGGAGATGAACTGGGCGTCCACGGTGAAGTCCGGGTTCAGGGGGAAGAGGTAGAGCATCACCGTGTACATCACCAGACGGCCGGTCATGGTGAAAAGGAACTGGTAGAGGAAAGGCTCCCGCAGGCCGTCCCGATAGCGGTAGACGGCCTCGGTGGGCTTGGTCTCCTCCTTGGGCTTTTCGGAGATGGGGTAGCTCTTCCCCACAATAAGCCAGAGGACCAAAAACACCACGCTGAAGGCGGCGTAAAAGAGGATCACACTCCGCCAGGAGCCCAGCCAGACCCGGACGGGGGTGACGCTCAGCAGGGCGATAAGGTTGCCGGTGTTGGGCCCGGCGTTGTTGATGCCGATGAAGAGAGAGTGCTGCTTTTCCTCAAAACAGTAGACCACATAGGGGGTCATGCAGATCATCAGAATGGCGCCACCAAAGCCCAGCAGGAAGCGGGTGATGATAAACAGGGGGAAGGTGGTGGAAAAAGCCCCCACCACCACCGCGCAGATGAGCAAACAGGACAGGGAGACCGTCCGCTTGGGGCCCAGTTTGAGCAGAATCCAAGCGGCTATGAAGTTCCCCAGGATCTTCGCGGCGGAAATGGCGTTGTTCACCGAGGAGGGCACAGTATAGACGCCGAACTCCTGGGCCATATCGGGGGTGATGATAGAGCCTACCATCCAGGAGGCGCTAAAAAATGAGTAGGCTAAAAACAACAGCAGTTCAATGGAAATGGCCCGCTTCGGACCGATGACCTTGGGCGGCATGAGGAACGCCTCCTTTTTAGAGCCCCTTCGCTGGGGTAAACTTTTTTTATTATATTCCAAAAATGACCATTCGTCAAGGCGAAGAAACGGTTTGTTTTGGTGAAAATGGAGAAAAGAAGAGATCGAGCCAGTTTCTTTTCTAAGACGTGTATCAAAACGTCCCCGTCGGCGGGGTGTTTCACCGGGGGTAGAGGCGCCAGGAAAGGAGGTCAAAGGGGGAGGGCGTCCTCAAAGGGGACAGCCGGCGGCGGGCATCACCTTGCCCGGGGCTGTCCCAAAGACCGGCCGGGGTGGTTTTTGGCCCCGGAGAAAGGAGAGAAGATGGAAAAACCACCGGTTTCGTATCTGCAAACCGACCCCCGCTGGGCGGCGAAAGACTACTCTGCCAAGGGGGAGAAGACCACCATTGGGGCCTCGGGCTGCGGCCCCACGGCCATGGCCATGGTCCTGGCCACCTGGGCGGATCAGGAGGTAACCCCGGCCACAGAGTGCGCCTGGGCCCTGGCCCACGGCTATAAGGCCCCCCGCCAGGGAACCTATTACGGCTACTTCCCGCCGGCAGCGAAGCGGTATGGCCTGACCTGCCGGCAACTGAACTGGACAAGCCTCTACGGCAATCCCGCCAGCCCGGTTCACGCCCAGGCCCAGGCCGCGCTGGACCGGGGCTGCCTGGTGATTGCCTGCATGGGAAAGGGCCTTTGGACCAGCTCCGGGCACTTTGTGCTGGTGTGGAAGATTGCCGGGAACGTGGTGTACATCAACGACCCGGCGTCCACCCGGACGGTCCGGACACGGGGGGACGACAGCCTGTTCAGGGGGCAGGTGAAGTATTACTGGGTCATTGACCCGCCAAAACAGAGAGAGGAGGAGACCATGACGGGAGAAGAAATCCTTCAGGCCCTCACCGAGGCCCAGGCATATGCCTTGGTGGAAAAGGCCATGCGGTTTGGAGAGAGCTTGCCTGAACCTCACTGGAGCAAAGCCGAGGGCCATTGGCAGAAGGCCATCCAGCAGGGCTTGACCTCGGGAGAGAATCCCGAGGGCTTTGCCAAGCGCTGCGAGGTGGCGGCCATGCTGGGCCGGGGCGGCCTGCTGTAAAGGCCGGCAGCTGAGAAAGCGGGAAAACGGGCCCGGACGCCAACGCGTCCGGGCCCGTTGCTTGTGTTGCTTGGTTAGAAGAAGAAGGATTGGATCTGGGTCCACAGCACGATGACCATGACCACGGGAATGATGATGCGGAAGCAGAAGTTGAAGTACTTATACCCCTTGAAGGGATGTCCACTCTCCTCGCATTCGTTTTTCACCAGCTTCGGCAGAATCCAGCCCAGCAGGATACTCATAAACAGAGCGCCCAGGGGCATGAGGATGCCCTCGGTGATCATGTCATAGAAGTCCAGCCAGCAGTCGTTCCACATGGCGAAGCCGGGGCTGTCGGTGGTGAGGCCCAGCAGTTCGTAGGGAGCTTTGACGGTGGCGCCGCCGCTGCCCAGGGCGTCCAGGGCCACGGGGATGCCGATGGCGAAGACCAGAATGGCGAAGATCAGGGAGACCTTCTTCCGCTTGGGCTCCTTGCCCTTGTCCAACTGCCGGTCCACCACGTTGGCGGTGAGCACCTCCAGCAAGGCGATGGAGGAGGTGACGGCAGCGATGAAGACCAGGAAGTAGAACAGGAAGCCCATCACGTTGCCGGCAGTGCCGCCCATGCCGTCCAGGAAGACCTTCTGCATAGAGGCGAAGAGGAGGCCGGGGCCCTGGCCGTAGTCCACGCCAAAGGCGGCGCAGGCGGGCATAATCATCATGCCGGCCAGCACGGCGAAGAGGGTGTCGAACAGGGGGACGATGGTGGCGTTCTTCTGCAGGCTCTTTTTCTTATCCAGGTAGGAGCCAAAGGTGATGTTGATACCCATGGCCACAGACAGGGAGAAGAACATCTGGCCCGAGGCGACCTTCAGCACGTTAAAGAAGTCACCGGGGGTGGAGAACAGGGAAAAGTCGGGCTTAAACATAAACTTATAGCCCTCGATGGCGCCGGGCTGCATGGCGATGAAAACGATCAGAATGATCAGAATCACGCCCAGAGCGGGCATAACGGCCTTGCTGAATTTCTCGATGCCGCCCTTGATGCCGCCCATGACGATGACCATGGTGCAGACCATAAACAGGGCCAGGAAGAGCAGCATGCTGGAGTCGCTGTACAGCAGCCAGCTGAAGAAGTCACTGCCTTGGCCGGCAAAGCCGTCGATGCCGATGATCTGGACCAAAAAGCCCAGGCAATAGCGCAGGACCATGCCGCCCAGCACGGCGTAGAAAGACAGGATCAGGAAGGGGGAAATGACTGCCATCCAGCCAATGAAGGAATACTTTTTGGACAGGGCGGTGTAAGCGCCGGCGCCCTTGCCGGTTTTGCGGCCCAGGGCGAACTCGCCCAGCATGAGGACCATACCAACCAGGGCCACCAAAATCAGGTAAATGATCAGGAAGGCGAAGCCGCCTGTTTTCCCCATTTTATAGGGGAAGCCCCACAAATTGCCCAGGCCAATGGCCGAGCCGATGGAGGCCATCAGGAAGCCGAAGCTGCTTCCCCACTGACCTCGTTTGGAAGTTTCCATAGGTTTCTCTCTCCTTTTTTAGTTTGCCGTGCCTACCCCTTCTCTCAGGGCGGACGGCGCGGGGGAATGACGTGCCGGCCCCCAGAAAAGGTGGGAACGGGAGACGGAACGCCGGGTGTAGTGACACCACTTTACACTAAAATACCACAGATTGCAAGCTGTTGTTTTCCACACTTTTCATTTTCGACAGGATAGAAGGGAATTTCGGGTGAAAAAAAGAAAAACCCTTGAGAAAAAAGGGGTTTTTAGGGAGAAGAAAAGCGAGATGAAATGTAGTTAATCCTGATTAAAAGTTGACAGATTGACAAAAATGTCAGGAAGAATTTTCCAAAGAAAAAACTGCGCGTGAAAAATGACACAGATTCACCGGTGAAAATCGGTAAAAATAACAAAAGATTGGAAATTGCCTCTTTTCATAGACAGCAGAATCCGATAGAATAGAGAAAACAAGATCAAGGGCGGCAAAGGCCCAAAGAGAAGGGGGAAGAGGCGCATGCCGAATTATCGTTTGACCCTCTGCTATGACGGAACCCGGTGGAAAGGGTGGCAGAAGCAGGGGAACACGGAGCAGACCATCCAGGGAAAGCTGGAGGCCCTTCTCTCCCGCCTGCTGGAGCAGCCGGTGGAGGTGGCCGGCTCCGGGCGCACCGACGCCGGGACCCACGCCAGGATGCAGGTGGCCTCCTTCCGGGCCAAAACCGATTGGTCTGACCAGACTTTTTTGGCCGCCCTGCGCCAGTATCTGCCGGCAGACATTGGGGCCATCGCTTTGGAGCGGGTGGAACCCCGGTTCCACGCCCGGCTCTCCTGCACGGGGAAGACCTATGTTTACCGGATCTGGAACAGCGACCAGCCCAACGTCTTTGAGCGTAATTATCTCCACCGGATCTGTGAGCCCCTGGACGTGCCCGCTATGCGTCTGGCCGCCGACGACCTTTGCGGCACCCACGATTACCGGGCCTTTTGCTCCCTGAAGCGGTTCAAAAAATCCACGGTGCGGCGGGTGGAGTCCATTGTCATTGAGGAACTGGGGCCGGAGCTGCGGTTTACGGTCAGCGGCGATGGGTTTTTGTATCACATGGTCCGCATCCTGGTGGGCACCCTGCTGGAGGTGGGCCGGGGCAACTTGCGGCCCGAGGATATGGCGGATATTCTGGCCTCTCAGAACCGCAGCCGGGCCGGAGAGACGGTGCCGGCCTGCGGGCTGTGTTTGGAGGAAGTCCGGTACTGAAAAAAGACAGACGCCCTTCCGAGCGATCAGCTTGGAAGGGCGTTTTTGCTGTGATTAAGGCGGTTGGAGGTGGCTGGCTCAGGGGGCCTCCTCATCCTTCATGGCGGTCTCCGCACCCACGCACAGCAGAATGAGACCCGCTCCGACCATCCCTGCCGGGGACAGGGTTTCCCCCAGCAGAATCCGGGAGAAAACGGCGGTCAGCACGGGGCAGCTACACTGAAGGAGGGCCACCGTCCGGGAGGAGATGGCGCCCAAGGCGGCGTTCTGGAGCAGATATCCGGCCACGGTGCAGAAAAGGGCCAGGTAGAGAATGGTTCCCCAGATGGCGGGGGTGGCCGAGCGAAGGAAAATTCCCCCGTCAAGGCTCACCGCGCACAGGGTGGCCATGAGGACGGAGGCGGCAGTTTGGAGGGTGGTGAGGGTGATGGGGTCCACCCGGTCCAAGGCGCTCTCCCCGAAGATCAAAGAGCCGGCCAGCAAAAGGGCGGACAAAAGGGAGAAGACCTCCCCCCAGCCAAAGCCCGACAGGCCCCCCAGGCCGCAGAGCAGGTAGAGGCCCACCACCACCAGCAGCAGAAAGGGGAGATGCTTCCGCCCCATCCTCCGCCGGTAAAAGACCAGGGCCAGCAGGGGGGTCATCACCGTGGATAGGGAGCGCAGAAAAGCCACCGAGGTGGCGGCGGTGAGCCCCAGGGCGATGTTGTTTGATACGTAAGCGCCTCCCATGCACAGGCTGGGGAGCAGCCAGTCCCTGGGGGAGCAGGCCTTCAGACCCTTGACAATCCGCTTGCCAAAGAGCAGCAGGAGAAAGACCAGGGCAATGACATACCGGGCGGTCAGCAGGGAATAGACGGGAAGAACCTCATAGGCGGCCTTGGAGATGGGGTCTCCAAAGCCGTAGAGGCCACTTTGCAAAAAGATAAAGAAGAAGGGAAGCCAGCCCAGACGGGGGCTGGTTTTGGGTTGCTCGGTCATGGCAGTCGCCTCAGAAAACACAAAATGACGGCTGTCTCCAGCGCGTTTTCCAATTATACAATAGCCGACAGACCTTGACAAGACCTGTCGGCTACAAATTGTTCACGGCCTTTTTAAGTTTAGTTAAAGAAGGACTGGTATCCTATGGGAGAACCCACAGGAGGAGCACTTGAAAAACGGAGACAAGGAGGCGATGACCATGCGGCTGCTGTTGGCGGAGGACGAGCGGTCTCTGGCCCGGGCCGTGGCGGCTCTGCTGCGGAAGAACAACTACGAGGTGGACGTGGTCCACGATGGGGAGGAGGCTTTGGCCTATCTGGGGAGCGGCAATTACGACGGGGCGATTTTGGATATTATGATGCCAAAGGGGGACGGCGTTTTTGTCCTCACCCAGCTCCGCCGGCGGGGCAGCCGCCTGCCCGTCCTCTTGCTCACGGCCAAGGCCGAGGTGGAGGACAAGGTGCAGGGCCTGGACAGCGGGGCCAACGACTATCTCACCAAGCCCTTTGCCACCCAGGAGCTGCTGGCTCGGATTCGGGCCATGACCCGGGATCAGACTGCCCAGGGTACCTCCCGGCTGCAGGTGGGGAACATCACCCTGGACCGGGCCACTTTTGAGCTCTCCTCCCCTGTAGGCTCCTTCCGCCTGGCCAATAAGGAGTTTCAGGTGCTGGAGCTGCTCATGTGCAATCCCCGGCAACTGATCTCCACCGAGCGGTTTTTGGAGAAAATTTGGGGCTATGACAACGACGCGGAGATCAACGTGGTCTGGGTGTATCTCTCCTACCTGCGGAAAAAGCTGGCCGCCTTGCAAAGCAGCGTGCAGATCAAGGCCAAGCGGAACGCCGGGTATTATCTGGAGGTGGACCCGTGATCCGCAAGCTCCGGGTCAAGCTGGTGGCAGCTGCCATGCTCTCCCTGGTGGCGGTGCTGATGGTGATCCTGGGAGTGATCCTGGTGTCCTGCTATCGGGGGCTCCTTTCGGACGCGGACCGCATTCTGGCTCTGCTGGCGGAAAACCAGGGGGAGTTTCCCAAGCTGGAGGCGGATTTCGACTGGGAGAGCCGGGGCCCCCGGCACCACTCCCCGGAGCTGGGCTATGAGACCCGATATTTCTCCGTCTTGCTGGATGAGGACGGCCAGGTTGTGGACGCGAACACAGGGAAAATTGCCGCGGTGGACGAGGCCGCGGCGGCGGAATACGCCCAAGCTGTCTGGGCCCAGGGGGACGAGGGGGGCTTCTTCCAGGACTATCGCTACCTAACGGTTCCGGAAGGTGAGGACACCCGGGTGATTTTTTTGGACTACAGCAATCAGTTTTTTTACTTTCGTCACATGGTGCGCACCAGCGTGCTGGTTGCCGGGGTTGGGCTGGCGGCGGTGCTGCTGCTGATTGTCCTGCTGTCCGGGCGGATGATAAAGCCGGTGATTGAGAGCTATGAGAAGCAAAAACGCTTTATCACCGACGCCGGCCACGAGCTGAAGACCCCCATCGCCATCATCCAAGCCGACGCGGAGGTTCTGGCTCTGGAGGGGGAGGAGAACGAGTGGCTACAGGATATCCGGCAGCAGACCAAGCGTCTGTCTACCCTGACCAACGATCTGGTCTATCTCGCCCGGATGGAGGAGGGCCCGGACCGGCTTCCCTTCCTCCCTCTGCCCTTTTCCGACCTGGTGGCCGAGACCGCCCAGGCTTTCCAGGCCCTGGCCAAACGTCAAAATAAGACCTTTACCGTGGACATCCAGCCCATGCTCACCCTGACCGGGGAGGAAAAGGGGCTGACCCAGCTGGTGTCCATTCTGCTGGACAACGCCCTGAAGTATGCCTCCCGGGAGGGGGAGATTTCCCTCACCCTGACCCGGCAGGGGCGGTATCTCCGGCTGGAGGTGGAGAACACGGCGGAGGAGCTAAGCAAAGAACTGTTGGAAAACATGTTTGACCGGTTCTACCGGGGGGACGCCTCCCGAAACTCCCGCCAGGGGGGCTCTGGCATTGGACTGGCCATTGCCAAGGCGGTGGTCCAGGCCCACCGGGGGAAAATCACCCCCTGGGCCAAGGGAGACGACCGCCTGGTGATCACAGCCCTCTTGCCTGCGGAGGGCCACCGGGGCAGCCCGGTCAAACCCCGGGAAAGAAGGAGGGATACCCAATGACGGCCAAGGAATTTTACGGGCCCAGCTTTTCCCTGATGTGCCGGGCCAAAGACCAGGTGTTGGACGTGGTGGAGCAGGGAAAACGGGCCTGGGAGGGGCAGAGACCGGTGCTCTACACCTCCGCTCGGATCAAATCCCCCAGCAGCATGTGCCGGAAGCTGGCCCAGCGGGGCCTGCCTCAGACCCGGCAGGCGGCGTTAAGCCAGATCCGGGATGGAATCGGGGTTCGGGTGATCTGCGCCTTTCACAGCGATGTATACCGCATGGCCCGGTGGCTGGAGGAACGGCCGGAATTTGTGGTGCTGGAGACCAAGGACTATATCTCCCGCCCCAAGGCCAACGGGTACCGGAGCTATCACCTGATCCTGGGTATCCGGGCGGGCCAGGGCAAGGGGATGACGGTGGAGGTCCAGCTGCGGACCATTGCCACCGATTTTTGGGCCAGCCTGGAGCACCAGATGAAATACAAAAAGAAAGTCCCCCACGAGGGGCTCATTCGGGAGGAACTGAAACGCTGCGCCGACGAGATCGCCTCGGTGGACCTCTCCATGGAAACCATCCGGGAGCTGTTGGCGAGGGGCTTTGCCTGACCGGAGAAATCGACAACGCGGCGGCGCCCGAAAGGCGTCAGCCGCGTTGTGTTCGTTTATTCCTGTCCCTGTGCCGGGGGCCGGCGGCGAAAGCCAATGACCAGGCAGACTGCCCCCGCCAGGAGAAAGCCCAGGATGATGAGGAACATCACGTTGGCGCTGATGGTGGTGGCGTCGGTCCAGTCGGTCAGGTGGACCGGGAGATGAAGGTCATAGGGGTTGTTGGTGATCCAGCCGCACAGAAGCATGACCCGGTCCAGGAAGAAGGGGGCCAGCCACACCCAAAGGCCGGTCCAGAGGAGGGCGGCTCCTGTCCGGAGCCACCGGCGCAGGGGGAGGTACCGAAAGGTCCCCAGCCAGCCCCAGGGGAGGGTCAGGCACAGCAGGGCGATGGGGAGCATGGGGAAGGGGAAATCCCCCTGCCGTCCCTCCCAGGCCAGCCCGGCCACCAGGAGCAAAGACTCGAAGGAGAGGAAAACCAGGGCCTTGTGCCGGTGCCAGCCCCGGGGCAGGGGGAGTTGCCGGAGCAGCGGGGGCAGCAGGACAATGCCCAGCCCAAAGATGGTCCATAGGGTGGCGCTGAGGAACCAGCGGCCCCCGGTATACAGACAGCTCACCCCGTACAGGGCGATCAGGAGCAGCAGCTCGGTCCCCACATAGACAGAGGCTTTTCGGCAGGCCAGTTCCGGGGGCAGGGGGAGGGCGTGCAGGACAAAGGGAAGAAAGACCAGCCCCATGCCAAAGAGAAGGCTCACCGCCGCCATGAAAAACCAGTCCCCGCCGGTATAGAGGCAGCAGACCAGCAGCAACAGCAGCAGGGCAGCGGTGAAGCCCCCCAGGCTGGCCGCCCCGCGCCGGCCCTCGGGGACGAAGGCGGGCAGTAGGGTCAGGGAGGCGAGCATCGCCTCGGCGGCCAGGACGATCCAGAACCAGCTCACCGTGTGCTGGCCCAACAGGTTGCCCAACAGGCAGCCTGCGGCGATGGCCCCGTAGAGAATATACTGGCCCAGCCGATAGTTTCGGGTCAGCCGGAGATATTTTTGGGCCAGTTGCTCGGCCCGCCGGCCCTCAGCGTCTTCGCTGGCGGAGAGCAGCTCCTTCTCGCTGCACTGGAGGACCCGGCAGATATCTTGGAGCAGGGTGATATCCGGGTAGGCCAATCCCCGCTCCCATTTGCTCACGGCGGAGTCGGTGACAAAGAGCTGCTGGGCGAATTCCTTCTGGGTCAGGCCCAGCTCTTTGCGCCGCTGGAGGATGAAGGTGCCAAATGATTTTCGGTTTTCCATGGGTTCAAACACTCCTTTGCTCAGGTGTGCCTTGCAAGACTGAGGGCATCATAGCAAAGGAAGACGGGAAAAGTCAATAAATTCGGCCCATTTTGCCACTCGACTGTTGGGAAAGTCTAAGGATATCAAGGGTTTGTGGCTTGAGGTGGGAACTTACTCCAGGGCCCGGTTCTGGCTCTGGTTTTGTAGCTGGACCAGGTGGGTGTAGAGCCCGCCGGCCTGCAGGGCGCCTCGGTAGCAGGCCATAAGGGCCTCGTATTGAGGCCCCACCAGGGCGCTGAACAGGTCAGCCTTGCTGGCGTAGTAGCCATAAAAGGCCCCGGCGGCCTTGTGGATGCGGTCTCATGTGGTTCGCGCTTCCTCGCTCGTGGGGACGCCGCCTTATCACATTGTTATATATCAATGTGATATCGTGGCGCAAGGCCGGGGACCTGTCAAGCAAAAAATTCCCCTGACCGGAAAAACCGGTCAGGGGAATGGTGTGTGTGGGAAGATTACCGATGGCCGCCCCGGCGGGAGCTGCGCTTCTCGGTCATTTTCAGGTCGGAGAGCTTGCTGTCGGAGGCCTGCATGAACTGCTTCAAGCGGGCCTCGAAGTCTGCCGGGCCGGTGGCCTGGGGCGCTGCGGAACGGGGCTGGCTGGGCTGGCGGGGGGGATGATTCTGATGGTTGGCGTGGTTGTTACCGCCGAAGTTGCGGTTACCGCCCCGGAAGTCAGACCGGCCCTGCCGCTCCCGGGTGAAACCCTGGGGACGGGGAGGAGGGGGCGTGGCTTTTTTAATGGACAGGTTAATCCGCCCGGCTTCGTCGATGCTGACCACCTTCACCTTGACCGCCTGGCCTTCGGAGAGAAAGTCGCTGACGTTTTCCACATAGGAATGGGCGATCTCAGAGATGTGGACCAAGCCCGACCGTCCGCCGGGCAGGGAGACGAACGCGCCGAATTTGGTGATGCTTTTGATGGTTCCTTCCAGGATTGCGCCTACACTGATTTCCATAAATGGTGAGAATCCTCCTCGTTGTAATACAATGGCGTGGGGCCGTTTTTCCGCCGGGGGCCGGCGGATCAATCGGTGATGTAAAACACCCGGTCGTTGGGTGAGACCAAGCCCAGCTTTTCCCGGGCGATGTCCTCCACGTAAGAGGGGTCATCGCGGTTTTCGATGGCGTTGGAAAGCTCGGTGTTGGTCTGGGTTTGGTCGCTCACCTGCTCGGTGAGGGTGCGGATGGCTTCGTTGGCGTCGGAGATCTTCTGCCGGACGCTCACCAGGGAGAAGATCATGTAAGCCAGCAGGATCAGGAGCAGGATCTTCACCAGAAGACCAGCCTGTTTGGATTGAAACATGTGGGGATGCCTCCGTTTCTTGGGGTCCGGGGCAAACAAGGTTGCCATGTTTTCTTTTGAGATAGTACATTTTACTCCAAGGAGAGGAAAAAAGAAAGAACTTTTTCAAAGTTTTTTTCCAAGAAGTGAAAAAATTTGCCAACGGAGCCGAGAGAGTGTGGAAAATCCACCGAAAAGGCCGGGAGAGAACCCGAAAGATTTGCCCCAAAAGCCGGGCCAGCCGGTCCAAAACCCGCCGGAAGAAGGGACTGAGGAGGGAGAAATAGAAGGCCGCCCCCAGCAGCAGGCAGAGGGCGATAAAAAGCCGCACCCGGCCGCCCCCGAAGGTTATGCCGCAGAAAAACAGCGCGCCGCAGGCCCCGAGCCAGAAGAGAAGGTCCAGGGCCTCCTGGAAGATCCGCCGGGAGAGGGAGAGCCGGAGGCAGCGGAGCAGGTCATAGAGCAGCCCCACCGCCAGCCCCATGGCCAGGCAGAGGGCCAGGGCGGTGACTTGCTCCTGGAGGGAGACGCTCATCCCCGGAAGAGCCGCCCCAGGAAGCTGCCCTGGCGGGGGTCGGCTTCCTCATAGGTCAGGGAATCCACTGTGCCCTCCACCAGCAGGTCCCCGCCGTCCAGGCTGAGTTTTTCAATGTGAAGGTCCTCCCCCCGGATGATGAGGCTTCCCTCGGAAGTAGACATGACGATGGAGTTTTCATCAAAGCTCTCCACGCCGTCCACGCCGGACACCGTCAGACGGCTCCGGGCGTCCAGGGTGACCCGGTGCGCCCCTTCGCCGGGCCGGGGATTTTTTTCGTCAAAGGACATGGTATCCCATCCTTTCCCATTATGGTCTTGGCTATGTATATGGCCAAAAGAGGGAAAGTATGCGGGGCAGAACGGGGAACAAACACCGGCCCTGGGCCGGTTGGCTGGGTTACTGTTTTTTCACATCCGCCAAAAACTGCTCCCAGGCCTCGGGATGGTCCACGAAGTAGAGGGGGCAGAGCTTGCCGGTGATATCGTAGTGGCGGATTACCTGGTCCCGGCCGATGCCGCAGTGGTCGCACAGCCAGGCGGTGAGCTTCACCAGGGCGTTGTAGCTTTCCTGGGTGAACTGGCCGGTGGCGTCGGGGTGGCAGACCTCAATGGAGATGGTGTCGTTGTTGCGGTTGTTGGAGGCCGAGGATTTTTCGTCCAGGGGGACGCACTGGATGATCTCCCCCTCCAGGCCGATGAGGAAATGGGAGCTGACGGTGGTGTCGGGTTGGTCGTAGAAATCGTGGTTTTGCTGGGCAGTGGTGCCGGGGTTGCCCACGTAGTGGACGACGATGCTGTTGACCCCGTCCAGCTTCTCCCCCCGGCGTCCGCTGCCGTTGACTTCAACGATTTGCTTGTCCACCCAGCGGGGAACGTGGTCCCCAGGCAGGTGGTGGCTCACCAGGTTGACCACCACACCCAGAATAACCACCAAAGCCAAAATCGGGATCAAAACCCGGAAAAGCCGGGTGGGATTCTGCCGGCGCCGGCGGCGACGGCGGGGAGCTTGGCGCTTGGGGGGCTGCTTTTTGGCGGGGGAGCGGGGGCGGGTGGCGGATTCAGGCATGGCGATGGCCTCCTTTTGGCGTGGTTCTCTTTAGATAATGTCTACTGAATCAACCGCTATGCGGCTGATTCGCGCGGCGTATGCCGCGCGAATCCATAAAAACGGTTTCAAAAACCGTTTTTATAGAATTCAGGCATTAGATGGGGTGGGTGGCAGCCTGGAGCCAGGCGGCCTCTTCCGGGGGCAGGTGGGGGGCGATGGCCTCCCGGACCCGGGCGTGGTAGGTGTTGAGAAGGGTGCGCTCCTTGGGGGTGAGCTGGTCTGGGTCCACGGCGTCCAGGTCGAAGGGGGTGAGGGTGAGGGGTTCAAAGCCCAGGAAGGTGCCGAAGGGGGTGGTCTCCTTTTCCACGCACAGCACCAGGTTTTCCAGGCGGATGCCGTAGTCGCCGTCGAAATAGACGCCTGGCTCGTCGGAGGTAATCATCCCCGGCGCCAGGGGAGTTTCCTTCCCCGTGGAACGCCAGCGGATATTCTGGGGGCCTTCGTGGACGCTGAGCAGATAGCCCACCCCGTGGCCGGTGCCGTGGTTGAAGTCCAGGCCCAGCTCCCACAGGGGCTGCCGGGCAGCCCAGTCCAGGTTGCTGCCGGTGACCCCGGCGGGGAAGACCGCGTCCGCCAGGTTCAGGTTCCCCCGGAGGACGGCGGTGTAGCAGGTCTTCTGGTGGTGGGTGAGGGGACCCAGGGCGTAGGTCCGGGTGCAGTCGGTGGTGCCGGTGTAGTAGTGACCGCCGGTGTCGGCCAGGAGGAAGCCCTGGTCGGTGATGGGGGCGTCACTGGCCGGGGTGGCGGAGTAGTGGACCACGGCGCTGTGGGGACCGGCGGCCAGGATGGGGTCAAAGCTGGGCTGGAGGTAGAGGGGGGAAGCCCGGCGAAGTTCCTCCAGGTGCTCGGCGGCGGAGATCTCTGTCATGGGCTCTTTGCCTGCCCGGGTTTTGAGCCAGTACATGAACCGGGTGAGGGCCACGCCGTCGGCCAGGTGGGCCTGACGCATGTTCTCGATCTCCACCGGGTTTTTGATGGCTTTGCGCCCCTCGGTGGGGTTGGGGCGGTCCAGCACCGGCACGCCGGTGGGGATGCTGGTGAGAAGGGTGGTGTTCACCCGGCGGGTATCCAGCATCACCCGCTGGCTGGGGGAGATGCGATTGGCGTAAGAATAGATGCCGTCGTAGGGGCGCAGGGTGATGCCGTCGGCCTCCAGTTGGTCCAGGACCTGGGCGGGAAAGGCGGCGGCGTTGGCGAAGAGGACGCCCCCCTCCTGGGTCAGGGCCAGGTAGCTGAGAAAGACCGGAGTGCAGGCCACGTCGCCCCCCCGGAGGTTCAGCAGCCAGGCGATGTCCTCCAGGGTGGTGAGCAGGAGAAGGTCGGCCCCCTGGGCGGTCATGGCGGTCCGGATCTGCCGGAGCTTTTCCCGGCGGCTGAGGCCGGCGTATTTTTCGTCCAGAGGCCAGACAGGCTGGGCGGAGAGGGGGGGACGCTGGGACCAGATTTCCGCCACCAGGTCCAGTTGGTGGTTGAGCTTGGCGCCGATCTCCCGGACCAGCTTGTGGTATCGGCGGCCCGTCCGGGCGTCCACGCAGCGGCCGTCAAAGGCCAGGGTCTGCCCGGGCTGGAGGCTGGCCCGGAGAAAGGCCTCGATGGTGGGCACCCCGGGTTGGCCCTGTTTCATCAGGCGAATGCCGGAGCCTGCCAGCTGTTCCTCGGCCTGGAGAAAGTACCGCCCGTCGGTCCACAGGCCCGCCCAGTGGGGAAAGACCAGCAGGGTGCCGGCGGAGCCGGTGAAGCCGGAGAGGTACTCCCGGCAGGCAAAGTAATCCCCCACGTATTCACTGCCGTGAAAATCTGCGGTGGGGATGAGGTATGCGTCAATGTGGTGCTCGGCCATCACGTCCCGGAGGGCCTGGAGAGGGTGTGCCATGGAAACTGCTCCTTTTGCAACAAAAATATCATACGGTAAAATTCTTAAAAAAGGATAAAATCGGCCTTAAGATTTCCTTTGGGCCAAGCCATTACAGAAAAAACGGATTGATATTGATATAGTATAACACGAGAAGCCAAACTTGGAAAGCCCCTGGCTGTTGGGGCTGTTATCTGCGTTGGGGTTGCCATTGGCGAATTTTGTGGTAAAATACCTTCCAAACGACCCGGGCGGAGATGGAGCGCCCGGAGAAGAGATCAATCAGGAAGGTGATGGAGATGATGGAAGAGGTAACCATCGTAGGGATGGGCGCACTGGGGATTCTGTATGGGGACATCCTGTCCAAGGGCTTGGGGGCGGACAAGGTCCGCTTTCTGGCTGACGGGGCGCGTCTGGCGCGCTATCGCCGGGAGGGGGCCTGGCACAACGGCGCCCCCTGTGATTTCCGCTTTACCGATGGCAGCGACGGGCCGGCCCAGCTGCTGATTTTCGCCACAAAGGGTCCCGCCCTGGAGGAGGCGATGGCCCTGGCCGCCCCCTGTGTGGGGGAGGACACGGTGATCCTCTCCCTGCTCAACGGCGTCACCAGCGAGGAAAAGCTGGGCCTGGCCTTTGGCCAGGAAAAGGTGCTCTACGCGGTAGCCCAGGGCATGGACGCGGTGCGGGAAGGCAATCGGCTCACCTGCACCCACGAGGGGGTCCTCTACCTGGGGGTGCCCCAGGAGGACTATTTTGACCGGGGGGAAAAGCTGGAGGAAGCCTACCAGCTTCTGCGCCGGGGCGGCGTGAACGTGGAGAAGGAGGAGGACATCCTCCACCGGCTGTGGTGCAAGTTTATGCTCAACGTGGGGATCAACCAGGTCTGCATGGCTTACGAATGTGACTACGGCGGGGCCCAGGTCCCCGGCCAGGTGCGGGACACCATGATCGCCGCCATGAACGAGGCCCGGAAGGTGGGGGCCTGTCAAGGGGTCCTGGTGACACAAAAAGATTTGAAGGAATATGTGGCCCTGATGGACAGCTTGGACCCCAAGGCCCGCCCCTCCATGGCCCAGGACGGCCTGGCTCACCGGCCCAGCGAGGTGGAGCTCTTCGCCGGTACCGTTCTGGAACTGGCAGAGTTCTATGGGATGCAGGCGCCGGCCAACCAAAAACTCTATGATCGGATCAAGGAAATGGAAACAAACTGGTGAAAGCCATGGAGTAAGGTTGACAAAAAATAGAGCAAAAATTTTGTCAATCAAATAAAATGAAAAAAATCGAAAAAAATGATTGACAGACCACGGGGGAAGTGCTATCTTTGGATGCAAAGAAGGTATCCACTTCCGAGAGACGTACAGTGAGGCTTTGAAAATGAACGTGTTTTTCGCTGAACTGAACATCCTGGCTGTCAGCATTATTGGGGTACTACTTGTTGTAGTAGTACCAGAAATAATGCTAAATGTTATGTCCAGGACAGGAAAGCGAAACGCAATTCGTTCTCAGGGTTAACCAAACGCCATCCCGCTTGCGGAGGCCCTTAAGGAACCAAGATTTGCGGAGAACTGACAGGCTCTTGTGGTTTTAACGTTTAGCACGTGAAAGACCACGGAGCTTTTTTGTTGCTCCAAAGAGAAGAGATTTCCCAAAAGGAGGAGGAAACAGCATGGAAATGACTGGTGCCAAGATCTTGATGGAATGTTTGTTGGAGCAGGGCGTCGACACTGTGTTCGGCTATCCCGGCGGCACCATCCTGAATGTCTACGATGAACTGTACCGCTACAGAGATCGTATTACCCACATCCTGACCGCCCACGAGCAGGGCGCGTCTCACGCGGCGGACGGCTACGCCCGCTCCACCGGTAAGGTGGGCGTGTGCCTGGCCACCTCCGGCCCCGGCGCCACCAATCTGACCACCGGCATCGCCACGGCCTATATGGACTCGTCTCCCGTGGTCTTTATCACCTGCAATGTGACCCAAAACCTCATCGGCAGAGACGCTTTCCAGGAGGTGGACATCACCGGCGTGGCAATGCCCATCACCAAGTGCACCTATCTGGTGCGGGATGTGAACGCCTTGGCTGACATCGTCCGGGAGGCCTTTGCCCTGGCCCGCAGCGGCCGCCCCGGCCCCGTTCTCATCGACATCGTGAAGAACGTCACCGCCGAGAAGGCGGACTATGAATATCTCCCCCGGGAGAAGCACACCAGCTCCGGCCGCCTGGCCCACCTCATCCGCCGGGCCCGCACCAGCACCCTGAAGATGCCCGAGCCCAACCAGGAGGACGTGAACAAGCTGGTGGACATGATCGCCGCGTCCAAAAAGCCCATGCTCATCTGCGGCGGCGGCGTGGTCCGCAGCCGGTCTCACGAGGAGTTCCGGGAGTTTGCTCGCCGGATCGACGCCCCCGTGGCCATCACCCTCATGGGCGCCGGCGGCATCGCCGGCCGGGACCCCCTGGCCACCGGCATGATCGGCATGCACGGCTCCAAGGCCTCCAACATGGCCTGTGACGGCTGTGACCTGCTCATCGCCGTGGGCTGCCGTTTCTCTGACCGTG
>JALERU010000092.1 GCA_022764045.1 Clostridiales bacterium
TAGCATAGCACGTAGGCTTCCCCTCGGGGGGAAGCTGTCAGCGCAGCTGACTGATGAGGGGGCGATCTCGATGTAACGGTGGGTAGAAGAATCTCGTTGCCACCTTGGGCCGGTGCGTCTCTTACCCACGCCGTGGAACCCTCAACGCCCGCCCTCATCCGACCCGGCGTTCCGCCGGCCCACCTTCCCCCCCAGGGGAAGGCGATTGGCAAGCCCTGTGTGGCTTATGTAGAAAACTACCGTAGCAATCACCCCAACGTACCGTAGTAGCGTAGGCTTCCCCTCGGGGGGAAGCTGGCAGCGCAGCTGACTGATGAGGGGGCGATGTGGTATATCGGTGGGTAGAAGAATACCGTCACCCCCCCAACATTTCTCCGTGGGTTTTCGCCCTTTCCGGTGTAGGATAAAGTAGAACCCCCCACAGAAAGGAGGCCCCCGCCGTGACCGAACAGCAGATCATCGCCTGGCTCCGCCAGGGGGACCCCCAGGGGATGGACGCCCTGCTGGGCCAGTATGGGCCCCTGATGCGGTATGTGATCTCCCCCATTCTCCCCAATCCCCAGGATCGGGAGGACTGCCTCTCGGAAGCCGCCATGAAGGTGTGGGGGAAGATCGACACCTTTGACCCCCAGCGGGGCGCCTGGAAGAGCTGGCTGACCGCCCTGACCCGGAACACCGCCCTGAACCACGCCCGGCGCGCCCGGTGGGGGAACCGGGCGGAAGCCCTCACCCCGGACCTTCCCTCCCCAGCTCCCACCCCGGAGGAGGCCTTGCTCCGCCGGGAGAGACAGGAGGCGGTGCGCGCGGCCCTCCAGAAGCTGCCGGCCAAGGACCGGGCGCTGCTCTACCGAAAATATTACTACCGCCAATCCACCGCCCAGATTGCCGCCGAGCTGGGGCTGACGGAGCGGGGGGTGGAGGGCAGGCTGTACCGTTTGAAACGGCGCCTGCGCCATGTCTTAGGAGGTGAGCTGGATGGCTGAACGAGAACCTTCCCAAACCCAAGACCGGCAGTTGGAAGCCCTGCTCATGGCTTCCCTGCCCGATCCCCCGCCCCAGGTCACGGCCCGGGTCACCCCCTGGAAGACCGCCACCCGGCGGGCCCTGACGGGCATGGCCCTGTGCGCCGTCACCCTCAACTTCTGGGGGCTGAACTACCTGCTGCCCAGCCTGGGCCTGGCGCTGTCCCTGGTGGGCTTTCGGGCCCTGCGGGAGGAGAATTGGTGGTTTGCCTCCTGCTGGGGCTTTGTCTGCTGCCGGGGGCTGTGCTTTTGCGCCAGCCTGGTCCTCCAGGCCACCCTGGTGCCCGAGGGGGCCTGGGGCGGGCTGGTGATGGGGGGGCTGACCCTCCTTTCCGGCGTCAGCCTGGTGCTGCTGGCCTTCTGCCTGTGGCGGGGGCTGCTGGCGGTCCAGCGGAAGGCGGGCCAGCCCCCCGGGGCCCCGGCGGCAGCGGCGCTGATCCTCTGGTACACCCTGGTGTATCTTTTGACCGCCCTGCCCGTGGGCAGCGGCCTGTGGCTGGGCCTGGGGCTCATCCTGGTGTATGGGTTCCTCTTTGCCAGCCTCTACCGCCTCCCCGCCCGGCTGGAAGGGGCGGGCTACGCCATCTCCCCCAGGGTCCCCCGGATCTCTGACCGGCGCCTGGTGGGGGACATCCTCCTGGCCCTGGGGGCGGCCCTGGCCTGCGCCTATCTTTTGGGGGGACACTACGCCATGGACTGGCAGCCCGCAGCCCAAGAGACCCCCGCCGCCGCCGAGACCCGGGCGCATCTGACGGCCCTGGGCTTCCCGGAGGACCTGCTGGCCGACCTCACCGACGAGGACCTCGCCGACTGCGCCGGGGCTGCCCAGGTGGCGGTGTCTGCCAACGACCACCCCATGAACCGGGGGCGGACCGTGACCACCCAAACACCCCAAGGGACCGTGACCGAGCAGGTCTTTGACCAAACGGAGCTCCGCCTCACCGGAGTGGCCGTCCGGCTGGCCGAGGAAGATTGCTGGCGGCTCTTCCAGTTCTTCCAGTGGAGAGAGCAGCCGGACTACTGGGGCACCGAGTCCATCCGGCTCCAGCCCGCCTACCAGACCATCCCCATGTGCTGGAACGACTACAGCCCCATCACCGGCCGGGTCCTCTATGACCGGGCGGGGGTCACTTACGCCGCCCCCTATGCCTTTCTGGACCACCGGACCTACCACCAGCCCAGCCTCTTCTTCGGCCCGGAGGAATCTGCCCAAGGGATCTTCGCCGCCTTCTCCCTGCCAAAAGAGGGGGAGAACCAGCGGGGATACCTCACCTACGCCATCCAGGCCGTCCAGCCGGGGGTACCCTGCGCGGTAAATTCTCCCTTTGACTACACCCACCAGATCTCCCCCTGGCAGTACCCGGTACAGAGCGCCATGGCCTACCAGGCCACCGGAGGCTGGCTGACCGCCGCCCCCTTTGTCACCGCCCAGGACGCTTTGCAATTCTATTCCCACGAGGGCACTCCCTGGACTTGAGTCCCGCCGCCCCGCCCCTTTCCTTGGGGTGGGGCGGTTTTTTTGCGCAAATCGCCCTTTTCTCCCCCTGGGATTTGTGCTATACTCCCAGATGAACACCGATTACTACAGGGAGGTGCCGCTGGTGCGCGAGGAAAACTGCCTGACCTATCTCCGCCGGCGGGGCGCCCTGCCGTTTCGGGCGGCCCCCTTCTGCCCAGTGGATGACCTCATCCTGTCTATGTGCGCCTACGCCCCCTTTGGAGGGATCGTGCCGGCGGAGGACGGGTGGGTCGCCTTGGCCCCGGCGGTGGCCGCCCTGGTCCGCCGGCCGGGGTGGGACCGGGTGGGGCCCCTCATGGCCCGGCAGATCCCGGAGCTGGTGGTCCAGGCCGCCCGGAGCTCCCGGTTCCGGGGCGTGAAGCTGGGGTGCTACGCCGAGCGTTTGGACGAGAGGACCCAGTTTGCCGCCCTCACCTACGCCCTGCCCGATGGCACCCTCTACCTGGCCTTCCGGGGGACCGACGACACCTTAGTGGGGTGGAAGGAGTGCTTCGCCATGAGCTACTCCCCCGCCGTCCCCGCCCAAGGGCTGGCCCTGGATTACCTCCTTCGGGCAGCCCGGCAGCACCGGGGGAAGCTCCGGCTGGGGGGCCACTCCAAGGGGGGTAACCTGGCCATGTACGCTTCCCTCCAGGCCCCGGCGGAGGTCCGGCGGCGGATTCTCTCCGTGTGCAGCCACGACGGGCCGGGCTTCGCCCAAGACCTCACCCGCACCCCCGCCTACCGGACCTTGGCCGGGCGGCTGACCACCTATGTGCCCCAGGCTTCCCTGGTGGGGACCCTCCTCCACCAGGACCCCCGGGCCAAAACCGTCATGAGTCACGGCCGGGGCACCGTGGGCCAGCACGACCCCTTCACCTGGGCCGTCCGGGGGACCACCTTCCGCACCCTCCCCCGTCAGGACCGGCGGGGACGGCGGAGGGCCGCCGGGTTTCAGGGGTGGGTGGACTCCATGGCCCCCCGGGAGCGGGAGGCCTTTACCCAGGTCTTTTTCTACCTCCTCTCCGCCGGGCAGGCCAGCACCCTCACCCAGGTCTCCCGGCGGAAGGTCGCCAGCCTTCTGGCCGCAGCGGGGGCCTTTGGAGCCCTGCCGGGCCAGGCGCGGCGGGAGATGGTGGATTATGTTTGGCGGTTTTTGCGGAATATGGTGATGGGGGGCGCCTGATTGCTTGGGGGGTGGAAACCTGCCAAGGCAAAAGGTGGCAACGGTCACCTTCTACCCGCCGATACTCCATATCGCCCCCTCATCAGTCACCTTCGGTGACAGCTTCCCCCCAAGGGGAAGCCTACGTGCTTTGTTACGTTGAGGTTATCACTACGATACTTTTCTACATAAGCCATACAGGCTTTGCCAATCGCCTTCCCCTGGGGGGGAAGGTGGGCCGGCGAAGCCGGGTCGGATGAGGGCGGGCGTTGAGGGTTCCTCAGCGTTGGTAATAGACGCACCGGCGTAAGGTGGCAGCGGGGTTCCTCTACCCACCGATACTCCACATCGCCCCCTCATCAGTCACCTGCGGTGACAGCTTCCCCCCGAGGGGAAGCCTACGTGCTTAGCTATGTTGGGGGTTATTACTACGGTATTTTTCTACATAAGCCATACAGGCTTTGCCAATCGCCTTCCCCTGGGGGGGGAGGTGGGCCGGACCCGTAGGGGCCGGGTCGGATGAGGGCGAGCCTTGAGGGTTCCACAGCGTCGGGAATAGACGCACCCACCCCGCCCCCCGCGTCCCAGGGTGCGGCACCCCACGGTGCGGGCCGCACCGCCATCGGTTCCGGCCCCTACCTCCAGAAAGGAACTGTTCCATGAATATCATCGAAACCTTCGGCGCCAAAATCGGCGCCCTTTCCCCGGAAAACCCCCGCCGGGCCCGTCAGCTCCTGTCCGTGGGCTGGCAGGCCAACGGGCTGAAGAACAAGCTCACCGGCCGGGACATCTCCAAGTCGGATCGGATGCTCTTCCAACTGGTGAACAACGCCATGGTCACCTGCCTCACGAAGCCCCAGGGCAACGTGATGGTGAGCCTCTTCACCCCCTGTGAGCTCCTCCACAGCCAGGGGCTCCACCCCTACTCCTGCGAGGCCTTCTCCAGCTATCTCTCCGGCTCCATGGCCGAGCAGCCCTTCCTCCACCAGGCCGAGGACACGGGGATTCCCTCCAGCCTGTGCTCCTATCACAAGGTCTTCATCGGGGCCGCCCAGCAGAAGCTGATGCCCCGGCCCCGGTTCATTCTCTCCACCTCCCTGGCCTGCGACGCCAACAGCCTGACCTTCCGCCACCTGGCGGCGTTTTACGGGGTGCCCCACTTCTCTGTGGACATCCCCTTCGAGTCCACCCCCCAGGCGGTGGACTACGTGGCCGGCCAACTGCGGCAGATGGGGGAGTTTATCGCTCGGCAGACCGGGGTGCCCGTGGACGAGGGCAAGCTGGTCCAGTCGGTGGCCCGGAGCCAGCGGACCATGGCCCTGTTTGACCGGGGCCTGCAAAAGCGGGCGGGCAAGCAGATCCTCAGCGACCTGACCGGCGAGCTGCTGCGCACCGCCGCCCTCCACTTCCTGCTGGGCACGGCGGAGACTGAGGCCTATGTCCGCCAGCTGGCCCGGGAGATCGAGACCGCGCCCCCCGCCCGGGGCAAGCAGCTTTTGTGGATTCACACCACCCCCTATTGGGTCCTCCCCCTGCGCCAGCTCTTCGCCCGGAGCACCCGGGTCCAGATCGCCGCCTGCGACATGAGCTACGAGGGCATCGTGGAAGCCGACCCCACAAAGCCCTATGAGGCCATGGCCAAGCGCCTGGTCTACTCCCCCTTCAACGGCCCCGTGGAGCGGCGGATTCAGCGGGCCCTGGAGGTGGCTAAAACCGTCCAGGCCGACGGGGCCGTCTGGTTCAGCCACTGGGGCTGCAAGCACACCCTGGGGGGCGCCCGGCTGGGGAAAAAGGCCTTTGAGGCCGCCGGCCTGCCCACCCTCCTCCTGGACGGCGACAGCTGCGACCGGGGCTTCGGCGGCGAGGGACAGGCCGCCACCCGGGTGGAGGCATTCTTGGAAGTATTGGAGGGCCTGGCATGAACACCACCTACCACGTCTGTAAATACACCCCCACGGAGCTCCTGGCGGCCTTTGGCGGCCGGTGCGCCCTGCTGGACGAGGCCCCGGAGACCTTTGACCTGTCCGACCAGGTGGCCCACCCCAACCTGTGCGGCTTTGGCAAGTCGGTGATCCAGGCGGTGATGGCCGGCCACGTGAAGGAGCTCGTCCTGGTCAACTGCTGCGACACCATCCGCAGCGCCTATGACATCCTCAAGGAGTTCGGCAACCTGGACTTCCTCTACCTGCTGGACATCCTCCACAGCCAGGAGAGCTGCGCCGTGGAGCACGCCCGGGACCAGCTCCTGGCCCTGGCCGAGGCCTATGGCAAGTACAAGGGCACCCAGTTTGACCGGGCCGCCTTCTTCGCCGCCTTCGACCCCATGGCCCTGCCCGCCGGGGAACACATCGCCGTGCTGGGGGCCAAGATGGGCTCCCACCTCTTCTCCCTGGTGGAGGAGACCATGCCCCTGCCCGCGGTCAACCTCACCTGCGCCAACAACCGCTCGGTGGACCCCCCGGAGGACACAGAGGACTTCCCCTCCCTCATGGAGGCCTACGCCCGGCGCCTCTTGGGCCAGCTCCCCTGCATGCGCATGACCGACAACACCGCCCGCCGGGCCCTGTACAACACCCCCGGCCTGGAGGGGGTGGTCTACCACACCCTGCAATTTTGCGATTACTACGGCTTTGAATACGCGGGGCTCCGGGACCGGCTTCCCGTCCCCCTGCTGAAGATTGAGTCCGACGGCACCACCCAGAGCCGGGAGCAGCTGCGCACCCGGCTGGACGCCTTTGCCGAGGGCTTCGGCACCCTGAAAGGAGACACCACCATGGAAAAGCACGGCTACTTCGCCGGCATCGACAGCGGCTCGGCCACCACCGACGTGGTCATTCTGGACCAGGACAAGCACATCGTGTCCAAGGTCATCCTCCCCACCGGGGCGGGGGCCTCCAACGGGGCCCAGCGGGCCCTGGATCAGGCCCTCCAGCAGGCGGGCCTCACCCAGGCCGACCTCACTTCCACCGTCACCACCGGCTACGGCCGGGGAGTCATCCAGGCGGGGGACAAATCGGTCACCGAGATCACCTGCCACGCCAAGGGGGCCCACTTCCTCAACCCCGCTGTGCGCACCGTCATCGACATCGGCGGCCAGGACAGCAAGGTCATCCGCTTAGAGCCCGACGGGAGTGTTGCTAACTTTGTCATGAACGACAAGTGCGCCGCCGGCACCGGCCGCTTTTTAGAGATGATGGCGCGCACCCTGGAACTCTCCCTGGAGGAGATCTCCACCGTGGGCCTTGCCTGGAAGGAGGAGATCACCATCTCCTCCATGTGCACCGTCTTCGCCGACTCCGAGGTGGTCTCCCTGGTGGCCCAGAACAAGGCCCTGCCCGACATCGTCCACGGCCTGAACCAGTCGGTGGCCAACCGGGCCGCCGCCCTCTACCGCCGGGTGGGGGGCCAGGCCCCCTGCATGATGACCGGCGGCGTCTCCCGGAACCGGGGGGTGGTGGCCGCCATCGAGGCCAAGCTGGGCGCCCCCTTGTTCATCCACCCCGACGCCCAGCTCTGCGGGGCTTTGGGCGCGGCGCTGTTCGCCTGGGAGCTGGCGTGAGCAATCTTTGATCGTCAAACCTGTCTATGCCGGTGCGCACCGCCGCCCCCACCTCTGGGACATGGTCTATGTGGACTGCACCTGGGACGCCCCCGTCACCATGCCCGCCCAGGCGGAGGATTGAATCTTGCCAAGCCTGTGAAAGAGACGGCCTCCAACGCCGGGAGGCTGTCTCTTTTTGTGCCTTTGGGTGGGGGGGACTGCCACGGTGGAAGGTGGTAACGGGGTTCTTCTACCCGCCGATACCCCAGATCGCCCCCTCATCAGTCACCTTCGGTGACAGCTATGGTTCAAGGTGCTTCGCATTGGATTGCATCGAACTGTCCCCCCGGACAGTTCGACCCCCGAGGGGAAGTCTACGTGCTTTGCTACGTTGGGATTTTTGCTACGGTAGTTTTCTACGGTGAGCCATACAGGCTCTGCCAATCGCCTTCCCCTGGGGGGGAAGGTGGGCCGGCCCGAAGGGCCGGGTCGGATGAGGGCGGACGTTGAGGGTTCCACGGCGTGGGGAATAGACCCACCGGCGTAAGGTGGCAGCGGGGTTCCTCTACCCGCCGATACCCCAGATCGCCCCCTCATCAGTCACCTTCGGTGACAGCTTCCCCCCGAGGGGAAGCCTACGTGCTATGCTACGTTGTGGTTTTTGCTGCGGTTGTTTTCTACATAAGCCCTCCAGGGCTTGCCAAAAGCCTTCCCCTGGGGGGGAAGGTGGGCCGGCCGCAGGCCGGGTCGGATGAGGGCGGGCCTGGAGGATTCCTCGGCGTGGGGAATAGACCCGCCCCTCGACGTCCTCCCCGTTGACGTGACTTCCGTTTTCTGGTATAATACCTAACAAAGTTAGCGATTACAGGAGTGTCAACCATATGACCGCCAATTACGAAGGCCTGGCTGCCGAGCTGCTCCAGGTCAATGAGGCCCTGCTCCAGGACCCCACCCGCAGGCTGCTGTCCCAACTGACCAAGGGGGAGCATTTTGTGTTAAACTATCTGCTCACCCACCAGAGCCAGACCCACCCGGCCCAACTGAGCCGCCACATGGCGGTGAGCACCGCCCGGGTGGCCGCCCTTTTGGGACGCATGGAAGACAAGGGCCTCCTCTCCCGGGTGCCTGACCCCCTGAACAACCGTCAGGTCAACGTCACCCTCTCCCCCCAGGGGCTGCAGGCCATCCAGGCCTTTCGCTCCCAGGTCCTCTCCGCCACCACCCAGATGCTGGCCCAGCTGGGGCCGGAGGACGCCCGAGAATATCTCCGCCTGCAAAAAAAGCTTCTGTCCCGCCTGCCCCTCCGGCAGGCCACCGGCTAACAAACCGAATCTGCAAACACCGAGGTGACCCCCTATGAACAACACCAACCAAGCAGGCGTCCTGCACGCCCTGCCCCCGGAGCGGATCGACCAGCTCTTCCACAGCCCCGCCCTGCGGCGGCTTTTCCAGACCAACGCCTCTGACGAATACGCCCTCATCTGGCTGCTGTCCAAGCACACCAAAGACACTGGCAACGAGAAAATCTATCTGAAAAACATCGCCCGGGAGATGGACCTGCCCATGCACCGGGTCTCTGCCATCGCCCGGTCCCTCCAGGACAAGGGCCTGGTCCGCTGGACCCACGACGGCAGCGGGGAGGAGGGCACCTATATCCTCCTCACCGACACCGCCCTGGCCTCCGCCCAAAGCCACCGCCAGGCCATGCGGACCTATCACCAGCGGGTGGTGGCCGCCTACGGCGAAGAAAACTTCCTCCGCCTGCTGGGGGAGATCACCAAGCTGGAAGAAATTATGCGGCAGGAAGCTGAGAAAGGGGGACAGCCCCATGACCAAGCGTAACGTAGAGTCTTACGCCGCCGACCTGGCCCCCCAGTGCGTCCAAAACGACGCCATCCCCGAGTCCCTTTTTCGGGAATACGGCGTGAACCGGGGCCTGCGGGACGTGAACGGCGTGGGGGTCCTCACGGGCCTGACCAACATCTCCAAAATCGTCTCCTTCCGCAACGAGAACGGCCAGCGGGTCCCCTGTGAGGGCCAGCTATGGTACCGGGGCTACAACGTCAAGTCCCTCATCAGCGGCCTGGGGCCCCAGGAGCTGGGCTTTGAGAAGATCGCCTACCTCCTCCTCTTCGGCCAGCTGCCCACGGCGGAGGAGCTGGCGGAGTTCACCGGCGTGCTCAGCGACTGCCGCACCCTCCCCACCAACTTCACCCGGGACGTGATCATGAAGGCCCCCTCCAAGGACGTGATGAACTCCATGACCCGCAGCGTCCTCACCCTGGCCAGCTACGACGACCAGGTCACCGGGGACTTAGCCAACTCCATCCGCCAGTGCATCCGGCTGATCTCAGAGTTCCCCATGCTGGCCGTGTACGCCTACCACGCCTACAACCACTATGAAAACGACGACAGCATGTACATCCACCGCCCCGACCCCAACCTGTCCACCGCCGAGAACATCCTGCGCCTGCTCCGCCGGGACATGTCTTACACCCAGCTGGAGGCCAAAGCTCTGGACATCGCCCTCATCCTCCACATGGAGCACGGGGGCGGCAACAACTCCACCTTCACCACCCGGGTGGTGACCTCCTCGGGGTCCGACACCTACTCCACCATGGCCGCCGCCCTGTCCTCCCTGAAGGGCCCCCGCCACGGGGGGGCCAACATCAAGGTCATCGAGATGATCCAGGACATCAAGGCCCACCTGGACGACTGGACCGACCCCGACCAGACCCGCCGCTACCTGGCCAAGCTCCTGAACAAGGAGGCCTTCGACCACAGCGGCCTCATCTACGGCATGGGCCACGCCGTCTACTCCATCTCCGACCCCCGGGAGCAGATCCTCCGGGCCTTCGTCCACCAGCTGGCCGAGGAAAAGGGCCGCCAGGACGACCTGGCCCTCTACCGGAACATCGAGGAGGAGGCCCCCAAGCTCATCTCCAAAAACCGGCCCATCTACAAGGGGGTCAGCCCCAACGTGGACCTGTACAGCGGCTTCCTCTACGACCTCTTGGGCATCCCCATGGAGCTCTACACCCCCCTCTTTGCCATCGCCCGGGTGGTGGGCTGGAGCGCCCACCGGATCGAGGAGCTCGTCTGTATGAACAAGATCATCCGCCCCGCCTATATGAGCGTCATGCGGGAGCGGGAGTGAGAAAGGCGCTTCTGGCCTGTCATTCTACCTTGCGGCCGGCATCCCCAAAGGGTGCCGGCCGCAAGCCATATTTCGGCAAAATAGAAAAACAATCCCAAAGAGGACTTGTCAATTCTGTTAGAATATGATAAAATGAAACCATTCAAATTGATGTAAGGCAGGACGTGAGGCGTCGCAGCACCCCCACGCCCCTATGCAGGAGCCCAAACCTCCCACACAGCAGAATGTTCTGTGCCAACCCTTCTGATCCCCATTTCACCGGTTCTTTCCAAGAGAACAAAGAGCGAAACGGGGTTTGTGTGTTTTTGCCGGCGGTGCGGGGATCAGCTTCCCGCACCGCTGTTGTTTTTCTCGACAGGAATCCCCAGAGGCGAGGGGCAGGAACCGCCTCCGGGGACGGCCGGTTGAGGCGCAAAATTCAACTTGAGAAAGGAAGAAAATCATGAAGAAGATTCTATCCCTCGCCCTGGCTCTGGTGCTCAGCCTGAGCCTTGCGGTCCCTGTCTTTGCTGCGGAGCGCCCCGAAAAAGAGGAGGCGGGAATCACAGGCAACTGCACCCTGACCCGTCAGGGGGCAGACGTGGGGCAGTTCGTGAAGAAAGCCATTCAGATAGACTATGATGGCTTCTCTGACGAGGTTGATACCATCCAAGGCTATCAGCCCACCCCCGCCAATACCGCATGGACCTTCACCAACCGCTCCAAAGAGAAAAATTCCCACATGATCGTCAGTATGTCGTACTGCATGAAAGCTGCGAGCGGGGATCGCTACACATACACGAACCATCTCTATCTCAGAAGAGATGGGAGCTTTATCCATGGAACCGTTGGGTATAACGATCCCGAACAGGTCGAGCTCCGCAACCTGTATCCGGGCCAGTCCGTCACCTTCAAGCTGGCCGACGCGATGGCGTACTGGAACATAGACACGTCGAAGGATGTGCTTTACTGCCTGGATATCTGTCAGTATCACGCAAACAGCGACCAACACGAGATCGTCAAGTACTACTATAAGATCGGCACCTCAGGCCAGGGTCCTGTGACCCCCCCAGAGACCGATCCCGTGGAGAAGTTCACAGACGTAAAGGCCGGGGCCTGGTATGTGGATGCGATCAAATATGTTCTGAACAAAGACCTGTTCAAGGGCACGTCCCTCACAACCTTTTCTCCCGACACGCCGATGACCCGGGCCATGTTCGTGGTGGTCCTTGCCCGCAGTGTGGGCGCCAGCCAGGAAGGTGAAAAGATCTGGTACGACAAGGACGTGCAGTGGGCGATTGCCAATGGATACTACGACGGCAGAGGCCCCGAGGGGAATATCCCCCGCCAGGAGATGGCGCTGATGCTCTACCGCCGCGCGGGCAGCCCCGCCGTCAGCGGCAG
>JALERU010000001.1 GCA_022764045.1 Clostridiales bacterium
AAAAGGAAAACGGAAACGCAAATAAGCAAAAAACACGCCATACTCAGCCTTTGAAGCTGAGTATGGCGTGTTTTTTCGTTGACCAATCCCGTCTGACAGATGCTCATTTCGTGTTATTTGGCTAACACTGTTTTACGAACACCTGCCCTTGCGTGTCCTTCTTTTTTGGTTCCGCGCCGCTGTGCGGCGCTCTACCCGAAGTTCATTTGAATGCTCGGGTGAAGTGAATTCACCCTGCGGCGGGTCCCACCTGCTCATCGCCGCCAAGGGCACCCTTTTGGCCAGCGGCAAATTCCTGCCCTGGCAGGTGGTCACCATCACCACCAGCGGGGAGCGCAAGCTGTAAGTCACAACCCATTCCCTTTCTCCAAAAAAACAGCCGTCCACACGCTCGATGTGGGCGGCTGTTTTTGTCTTCTCATTTCGGCCCGGCTTCCCGGTCTCCCCCGCGGCCGGGGGCCAGGGACTCAGCCACGCGAATGAGGACCGCGCAGGCAGGGGGGAGGGGGCGGTCCTTTCGCCAATAGGCCCGGAGCTCATAGGTCCGGTTTTCAAACTCCTTGACCCGGACCATGTGCAGCCCGGAAAAGAAATCGGTGGCCATGGTGCCCATGGTGGTGACGGCCACGCCGGGGAAGGCGCGCAGCAGGGTGGGCCGGACCATGTAGCCCGCCTCGATGACGGAGGCCGGATGGAAAGAAAATTCCTCCAGCAGCACATCCACGCAGGTTTGATAGTAGTTGTCCTTGGGCCGGTGGAGAAAGACCTCGTCCCGGAGCTCCCCAAGGCTGCACATCTCCCGCTGGGCCAGCCAGTGGTCGGGATTCACTGCCAAGCAGAAGCAGTCGCAGGAGATCGTCTTATAGTCTAACTTGGGGTGGTCCGAAAAGTCCCGGGCCGTGATCATCAGGTCCAGGTCCTCCTCCCAGATCAGCTTCCCCTGGTAGTCCGCGTCCACGTCGTAATGCCGGATTCGCAGCCCGGGGCATTCCTTGAGCACCAGGGGGATCAGGTCATTGTAAAAGGCCGTGTACTTAAAGGAAAAGGCCAGCTCATTTTTCCGCCGGGACAGGGAGGCCAACACCGCCTTTTTCCCCTGTTCCAGCGCCTCAAAGGCCTGGTCCACATAGGGCAGCAGCGCCTGGCCCTGGTCGTTGATGGTCAAATGCCGGCCGCCTCGGTCAAAAAGGGGCGTGCCCAACTCCTGCTCCAGGCTTTTCAGGCTGGCGCTGACAGCAGAGGGGCTCACATGGAGATCCTCTGCCGTTTTTAGCAAATGCTGGCGCTGAGCCAGGTGACGGAAATACATCAGTTGAGTTATGTTCATTGTGCTTCTCCCTGTCTTCCGTTGCGCAGATCCGTGGTTTTTTGTTAGTGTATCATACTTTCCCCGAGATTGCATCTTTTTTGTTCAGAAAAAGCATATCTGCCTGCATGGCTGTTCACTTTTCATAAACACTTATGCAAAAAGTCATAATAGACAAGGAAATAACGGGGTGGTATAGTTAAATTACACAAAACCTCAATGTTATTTTCCCGCATCACATTGAAGAAAAGGATAGAAAGGAGGCACTGCGGGAAGTCTATTTCATTCAAATCTATGAGGAAAGGAGCGTTTCCCTTTGAAGGTTCTTCGTTGGTTGGACAAACACTTTGAGGAGTGCATCATGTTCCTGGCCATCTGGCTGGTGGTGTGCATCTCGTTTCTCCAAATCATCATGCGCTATGCGGCCAAAAGCTCGTTGGCCTGGCCGGAGGAGCTGAACCGATATCTCTTTATCTGGTTCGCCTACATCGCTCTGGGCTATGCCGTCCGCCATTCCTGCCACACCCGGATCGACATTTTCGAGACTCTGATCCCTCGGCTGAAAAAGCCCTTGTCTTATGTCTGTGACCTGGGTCTGCTGTTCTTCGCGGTCTACATGATTAAGCCCGGCTACAACGTGGTCCTCCAGCTGATCCAGTCCCAGCAAACCAGCTCGGCCCTAAACCTGCCGATGTACCTGGTCTACCTCTCCCTGTTCACGGGGCTCATTCTGACCATCCTCCGTCTGGTGCAAAAATACGTGCTGAAACTGCTCGCCCTGAAACAGAGAAAGGAGGGGACGGCCCCATGATTATTGCCATTTTTGTCATCTTCTTCGGCACCCTGCTGGTTGGCATCCCCATCGGGGTGGCAGTGGCCGCCTCCTCCATCGCCTGCGTGCTGATGAACCCTACCATGCCGGTCTCTCTGGAATACATCTTCCGCAGCATGGTCACCGCCCTGGACTCCACCACCCTGCTGGCTGTGCCTCTGTTCATCCTGTCGGGCAACCTGATGGCCAAGGGGGGCATCTCGGAAAAGCTCTTTGATTTCTTTTCCTTCTTCGTGGGGGACAAGACCGGCGGCCTGCCCATCGCAGCCATTATCACCTGCCTGTTCTACGGGGCCATCTCCGGCTCCGGCCCCGCCACGGTGGCGGCGGTGGGGGCCATGACCATCCCCATCCTCACCCGTTTGGGCTATGACAAAAAGTTCGTGGTGGGCATGGTGGCAACGGCCGGCGGCTTAGGGGTCATTATTCCCCCGTCTCTACCGTTTATTATGTACGGCGTCTCCTCCACGGAGTCCGTCAGCGACCTTTTCCTGGCCGGCGTCATCCCCGGCTGTCTCATCGCCCTGATTATGAGCCTGTATACCTGGGTCTACTGCAAGCGCCACGGCGAGGACAAGGAAAAGCTCCGGGCCAACGCCGCCAAGCTCCGGCAACGGGGCCTGTGGAAGGTCTTCAAAGACGGCTTCTGGGCTCTGCTTACCCCCGTCATCATCCTGGGCGGCATCTACGGCGGCATCGTGACCCCCACGGAGGCCGCAACCATCTCTGTGGTTTACGCCCTCATCGTCAGCCTGTTCGTCTATAAGACCATGACCTTCCGGGACCTGATCCCCATCACCAACGCCTCCATCCGTAGCTGCGCGCCCATCCAGCTGATTGTGGCCGCCGCGGTCTGCTTTGGCCGGATTCTCACCATGCTCCAGGTCCCCCAGACCATCGCCGAGGCCCTCACCTCTACCTTTACCTCCAAGATCGCCCTGCTGCTGGTCATCAACCTCTTCCTGCTCTTTGTGGGTATGATTATGGAGACCTTGGCCGCCATCCTCATCCTCACCCCCATTTTCCTGCCCGTGGTCACCGCCATCGGCATGGACCCCATCCACTTCGGCGTGATGATGGTGGTCAACCTGGCCATCGGCTTCGTAACCCCGCCAGTGGGCGTGAACCTCTATGTGGCCAGCAATCTATCGGAGGTCCCGGTGCTCAATGTGGCAAGGCACGCGCTGCCCTATATCCTCATGTTCCTGCTGGCCCTGCTTCTCATCACCTTTATCCCCAGCATCAGCTTAGTATTCATCCGGTAGTACCCACCCAAATGACAAAATGAAAAGGAGAATCACCATGAAAAAAGCATTGGCATTGATCCTGACCCTGTCCCTGACCGCCGCCCTGTTGGCTGGCTGCGGCGGCGGCGACGCCAACCCCGGCGGCGAGGCCGGCGAGGCTGCTTCCAGTACCGACGGAACCTACGCCATCTCCATCGCCCACTCCACCGCCGAAGACACCACCGACCAGGCCTTCGCCCTGGCCTTCAAGGAGTACGTGGAAACCAACTCCGGCGGCGCCATCACCGTGAACGTCTATCCCAACGCCCAGCTGGGCTCTGACCGGGAGGTAGTGGAGGCCGTCCAGAACAATGAGATCACCATGACCGCCACCGCCAACGCCGTCCAGGCCAACTTCGTCCCCGACGCCTTCATCCTGGACATCCCCTTCACCTTCGCCACCATGGACGCCGTCCGCTACACCATGGAGGACGAGGGCTTCCTGGAGGCCATGGGCGCCTCCTATGACGCAGCCAACCTCCGCCTGATGGGCTATACCTGCACCGGCTTCCGGGTCCTCAGCTGCAACAAGCCCGTCCACACCCCCGACGACGTGAAGGGCATGACCATCCGCACCATGGAGAACGAGTATCACATGGCCGCCTGGAAGGCCATCGGCGCCAACCCCACCCCCCTGGCCTTCAGCGAGCTGTATACCGCCCTCCAGCAGGGCACCGTGGACGCCCAGGAAAACCCCATCGAGCTCATTGTCACCCAGAAATTCTATGAGCAGCAGGACTACGTGGTGGAGACCAACCACCTGGGCCAGTTCATCCCCTGGGTGATGAGCAAGACCTTCTACGACTCCCTGCCCGCAGAGCTCCAGACCGTGGTGGACGAGGGCATCCAGGTGGGCCGTCAGGCCGCTTTCGATCACATTGAATCCACCAACGACGCCAACCGCCAGGCCGTCATTGACTCGGGCACTGAGATCATCACCCTCACCGACGAGGAGCTGGCCGCTTTCGCCGAGCGCACCGCCCCGGTCAACGACATGATCAAGGAAGCCGTCTCCCAGACCATTTACGACGCCTACATGGCCTCCTGCGAAGCCTACAAGGCCGCCCAGTAATTCCCGGAGGTGCCCAGTATGAAAGCTGTATTCGTTGACAACAAGCCTGTCTACCACCGGAATATCAGCATCCAGGAGTCCATCTGCCGGGCCCACGGCATTGACTACGCGGCCCTGAACTGCCTGACCGAAGAGGATGTCATCCAGCAGTGCGGCGACGCTGACGCCCTTTTGGACATCTACACCCCCATCACCCCCCGGATTCTGGACGCCCTGCCCCAGTGCAAGGTGCTGGTCCGCTTTGGCATCGGCTACGACGTCTTCGACGTGGACTACGCCACCCAAAAGGGGATTTACGTCTGCAACGTCCCCGACTACTGCACCGAGGAGGTGGCCACCCACGCCGTGGCCCTCATTTTGAACCTGACGAGGAAAATCTCCTTTTACAACGACAACGCGAAAAAGGGGAAGTGGGTCCACACCGAGGGCTACACCATGCACCGCCTTTCCACCCAAACCGTGGGCTTCCTGGGCTTTGGAAAAATCGCCCGGCAGGCAGCCAAATATTTGGCTCCCTTTGGCTGCTCCTTCCTGGCCTACGATCCCTACCTCCCGGCAGAGACCATCCAAGCCTGGGGAGCCCAGCCGGTGGGGCTGGACGAGCTCTACGCCCGCTCCGATATCCTCTCCGTCCACGCGCCCCTGTTCGAGAGCACACGCCACATCGTGGACAAAAAAGCCATTGAGAAGATGAAGGACGGCGTGATGATCGTCAACACCTCCCGGGGGCCTCTCATCTGCGAGGAAGACCTGCTGGCGGCCGTGGAAAGCGGAAAGGTGGCCGCCGCCGGCCTGGACGTGGTGGAGTCTGAGCCCATCACCCAACCGGACCACCCCCTCTTCCGCACGGGGCGGGTGGTGGTCACCCCCCACGCGGCCTTTTCCTCCGACGCGGCCTCCGCCGAGCTGCTGGCCAAGGTGGCCGAGACCGCCTGCGCCGTGCTCACCCACGATTTTTCCCCGGAAATTCTCAGCCGGATCGTCAACCGAAAAGCACTCATCGAAACCACTTAACTTAGGAGGGCCTATGAAAAACCTTTGGAAAGAAAAAATCCTCCGGGGTGAACGGACCGTCGGCATGTTCGTCAACACCGGAAACGAGAGCACCATAGAGGTGGCCGCCATGTCCGACATGGACTATGTCATCATCGACACCGAGCACGGCCCCTTTGATGTGGAATCCACCGCCGCCATGATCCGGGTAATGGAGCTCCACCAAAACACCACCCTGGTGCGGGTAAAGGACTCCAACCGCAACTCCATCCTGAAGATGCTGGACGTGGGGGCCAAGGGCCTCATCATTCCCCAGGTACATTCCGTGGAACAGGTCAAGGAGATCATCGCCTACGGCAAGTACTTCCCCTTGGGGGAGCGGGGCTTCGCCTTTGCCCGGGGGGCCGGCTACGGCCACGCCGACCACGCCAAGCTGGGCATGGCCGGGTACATGGAGACCTGCAACCGGGAATGTCTGCTCATTCCCCAGTGCGAGACCCTGGGCGCTCTGGAGCACATCGAGACCATCGCCGCCATGGAGGGGGTGGACGGCATTTTCATCGGCCCCTTCGACCTGTCCATCGCCATGGGCATCCCCGGGCAGTTCGACGCCCCGGAATTCCGCGCCGCCCTGGCCCGCATCAAAGCCGCCTGCGACCAGGCGGGGAAGTTCTGCATGGTCTACTGCAAAAATGTGGACTTTGCCCGGGAACGGCTGCAGGAAGGGTTCCTGCACCCCACCGTCTCCTGTGACTACACCTATTATTTCAACGCCTTGAACAAGGCCGTCGCCGAAATCTTAGCTTGAGAATTCCTCCTTTCTCTTACCTCTTCCCATATAACAGCGGCGGGCCCCGGC
>JALERU010000009.1 GCA_022764045.1 Clostridiales bacterium
GATCCTCCGCGCTTGATCTTAACAAATGATCCTAAAGGAGCATTTTTCCACTCAGTGGGCTGCACTCCATTCCATGGATCATAATTAACAAACCATGACTCAAACAATGCGGCTGTTTGCTGCTGTAAATTATCGTTTATCAGGGAAGAAGGCAAAACCCTTGTCAGACTAAAAGAAAGAGGATGTCGCGCACCATGCGACCACGCGTCGCCGTGTAAGCGGTATAATTGTGATAGGCTGAGAGCCTATGATCAACAAAGGAGCAGGATTATGGCAGGATATTACACAGAATCGAATTATGAGAACGCTGTTCTCCAATTACTTAACGAAGGGCTGAGCTATACCTATGTCTACGGACCGGAGGTAGAGCGTGATTATCGCACCCCTTTATACGAAGCTGTATTGCTGCCCTCCTTGCAGCGTATCAACAAGGGCTTGCCCATCGATGCACTGAACGAAGCGATCTACAAGCTAAAAAACTTTGAAACCGGAACTCTGCTGCAAAAGAACATGGTGTTCATGGACTATCTGCAAAACGGTGTACCGGTCAAATACTTTGATAACGGCGAGGAACGCTCCACCCTTGTCTATCTCATCGACTTCAAAAATCCTGCCCATAATGACTTTACCGTTGCGAATCAGTGGACGTTCATCGAAAACTCCGAAAAGCGTCCTGATGTCATTCTCTTTGTGAACGGTCTGCCCCTTGTGATCGTTGAGCTGAAATCCCCTTCCCGTGAAGAGACGGATGCATCCGACGCATACCGGCAGCTCAGGAACTATATGTACGAGATCCCTTCCATGTTCATCTATAATGCGATCTGCGTCATGAGCGACATGACAACCTCCAAAGCCGGTACAATTACATCCGGCGAAGACCGTTTCATGGAGTGGAAAACAACCGATGGCAGCTACGAGAATACGCAGTACGCCGCCTTCGATACCTTCTTTGAGGGACTGTTCGAGAAGAACCGCTTCCTTGACATCATAAAGAACTTCATCTGCTTCAATGTTGACGGGCAGAACACCTTCAAAATCCTTGCCGGTTATCATCAGTATTTTGCTGTCAAAAAGGCAGTATCTTCAACGCAGAAAGCGACTGTCACAGACGGCAAGGGCGGTGTATTCTGGCACACGCAGGGCAGCGGAAAATCGCTGTCTATGGTCTTCTATGCCCATTATCTGCAAGAGGCATTGGAAAGTCCCACAATCGTTGTAATCACAGACCGAAACGATCTGGATGACCAGCTCTACGGGCAGTTTTCGCGCTGCAAGGACTTCTTGAGGCAAACACCCCAACACGCGGAAAGCAGAAAACATTTGAAAGAGCTGCTGGCAAACCGTCAGGCAAACGGCATCATCTTTACAACGATGCAGAAGTTTGAGGAAAGCAGCGAGGCACTGTCTGACCGCCGCAACATTATTGTTATGGCTGATGAAGCGCATCGCGGACAGTATGGCTTGACGGAAAAGGTTGTTGTCAAGCAGAAGGAAAACGGTGAGGTTGAGGCTAAGACCATCATCGGCACTGCCCGTATCATCAGAGACAGCCTTCCGAACGCTACATATATAGGCTTTACCGGCACTCCTATCTCTTCCAAGGATCGCAGCACTCGTGAAGTGTTCGGTGACTATATCGACATCTATGATATGACGCAAGCGGTTGAGGATGGAGCTACAAGACCGGTCTATTATGAAAGCCGCGTGATTCATCTCAAGCTGGACGCAAACACACTGCATCTCATTGACACCGAATATGACATCATGGCTCAGAAAGCAGATCCGTATGTCATTGAAAAGAGCAAAAAGGAACTCGGTCAGATGGAGGCAATTCTTGGCGCCGACCAGACAATTGAGTCTTTAGTCAATGACATCCTTGACCATTACGAAAACTACCGCGCAAATATCCTCACCGGCAAGGCAATGATCGTTGCCTACTCCCGCCCGATTGCCATGAAGATTTATAAGCGCATTCTTGAGCTGCGTCCTGCATGGACTGAGAAGGTCGGCGTGGTCATGACACAAGGCAACAACGATCCCGAGGAATGGCGTGAAATCATCGGGAACAAAGCCCATAAGGACGATATGGCAAGAAAGTTCAAGGACAACAGCTCACCTATGAAAATCGCTATCGTTGTCGATATGTGGCTGACCGGCTTCGATGTTCCGTCTCTTGCTACAATGTATGTCTACAAGCCGATGGCTGGACATAATCTGATGCAAGCTATCGCCCGTGTCAACCGTGTCTTTAAGGATAAGGAAGGCGGTCTTGTGGTTGACTATGTGGGCATTGCTGCTGCCTTGAAGCAAGCCATGAACGACTATACCACAAGAGACAAGAAGAACTATGGAGATACCGATGTCAGTAAGGCGGCATATCCGAAGTTCCTTGAGAAGCTGTCCGTATGCCGCGATCTCTTCCACGGTTTTGATTATTCCAAGTTCATGACCGGAACAGATCTTGATAAGGCAAAAACCATCAGCGGAGGCGTAAACTTCATTCTCGGTAAGAGCGTCGCGGAACACGATCTACCCGATAACGAAAAAACGCAGAATATCTATATCAAAGAGGCTCTGCTGCTCAGGCAAGCCCTCTCGCTTTGCGGCAGCTTAGTGGACGAAAAGACGCGCTTTGAGGCGGCATTCTTTGAGTCCGTCAGGACGATGATTGTCAGGCTGATGTCCGGCGGCACGGGCAAGAAGTTTACCCTCCCCGAAGTGAATGAGCGCATCAACGAGCTTTTGAAGCACAGCATTAAGAGCGAGGGTGTTATCAACCTTTTCTCCGATGTGCAGTCCGAGTTTTCTCTGTTTGATCCAAAGTTCCTTGAGGAAGTCGCAAACATGAAGGAGAAAAACCTTGCTGTTGAGCTTTTGAAAAAGCTGATCGCAGAGCAGGTGTCAGTCTATCGTCGGACAAACATTGTAAAATCTGAAAAATTCTCTGAACGGATTCAAAATGTAATGAATCGCTATCTAAACGGAATGCTTACAAATGAAGAGGTCATTGCTGAGTTGCTAAAACTGGCAAAGGAGATCAGGGACGCAGCAACGGAAGGAGAGACGCTGGGTTTAACAGCAGAAGAACTTGCGTTTTATGATGCACTTACAAAACCTCAAGCGCTGAAAGATTTTTATGAGCATGACGAGCTGATTGCCATCACAAAGGAGCTGACAGATCTTCTCCGCAAAAACCGGACAATCGATTGGCAAAGGAAAGAAAGTGCGCGGGCCGGCATGCGTCGGTTGGTGAAACGACTGTTAAAAAAGCACAACTATCCACCGGAAGGAATGGAAGATGCGCTTCAAACGGTTATGAGTCAGTGTGAAATGTGGGCAGACAATGGAACAGATTGACGTTCCATATATAAAAACCACAAAAGCAGAGAGACTATGCCACAACAAAATGGCACAGCCTCTCTGCGTTTGCTTTTTATTGCCTTTTGCGCGCCGCCTCACGCCTTCCACCCCTGCCGTCCTGCCAGGGAGAGAATTCCAAGGCAAAAGCGGGTCCACGGCTCCAACGTCATCTGTGACGGGTCGCCCTCTCGGATGCGCATGGTGCGGCGGATCTCTTTGGGGATGACCACGCGGCCCAGGTCGTCGATGCGGCGCACAATTCCAGTTGCTTTCATATGGTAAATGCCTCCTGCGGTTGTTTTCATTGCGGCTGGAATCAAAGGGTTTGCATTCAGCCGTGGACCAAGGACAGGCGCAAGATAGAAAAATCGTGTGCATCTGCTTTGGTTGGAACGTTCCTTAGTATTTGCAGGATTCTTTTCCCTATACTCGACGGAAAAGCTGGAAGATATTGCTGGGCGGCGGAAAGATTGCGCCCGGAGGAGTTGCCTGATCTGGTAAAATAAGGGTATTCTTTGTGAAATGGAGGATTTTCTATGAAGGAGCACAGATTGACCGGTGAGGGCGTGGCGGCCTATGTCCGCTGGCTGAGAGAAGAGGAACGAAGTCCCGGGACCATTGAGAAATACCTGCGGGATCTGCGGCAGTTCGCGGCCTGGCTGGGGAAGAGAGAGGTGACCAAGGAGGGGGTCATCCAGTGGAAAAAGGACCTGTGCACCGGGGGCAAGGAGCCCGCCACCATCAACGGAAAGCTGGCGGCGTTGAACTCCTTTTTGACCTTCGCGGGCTGGCCGGAGTGCCGGGTGAAGGGGTTGAAGCTCCAGCGCAGGCTCTTCCGGGAGAGGGGTCGGGCCTTGTCCCGGGAGGAGTACCAGCGGCTCACGGCCACGGCCCGGGAGGCGGGGAAGGAACGGCTGGCCCTGCTCATGGAAACCATCTGTGCCACGGGCATCCGGGTGTCGGAGGTGAAGGATATCACGCTGGAAGCCGTTCGGGCGGGCCGGGCGGAGATTTCTTTGAAGGGGAAGATCCGCGCCATTCTACTGCCGGGTAAGCTGTGCCGGAAGCTGCGGAAATATGCCCGGGCACAAAAAATCACTTCCGGTGCGCTCTTTCTCACCAGAAGTGGACGGCCCCTATCCAGAAAACAGATTTGGGCGGAGATGAAAACCCTGTGCCAGGGAGCGGGGGTGGAGGCCACCAAGGTTTTCCCTCATAACCTAAGGCGTCTCTTCGCCCGGTGCTTTTACGGGGTCAGCCGGGACCTCGCCAGCCTGGCGGACGTGCTGGGCCACAGCTCCATCGAGACCACCCGGATCTATTTGATGTCCACGGGGGAGGAGCACGTAAAAACCCTGGAGCGGCTGGGGCTGGTGGGGTAGGACGGAATAAACAGTTTGGGGAATTGTTTGACCTCGCACCACAGACGGCCAGCCGTATATTTTTGAAATAGGTATAAAACGATAGACCGTTATCACAGTGATGGTGAAACGGCCTGTTTTCGTGTGTTTCTTGAAAAAATCGTGTTGCAGGATTGGGAAAAGAATGATAAAATCACAGTGATTCTTGTGATATTCTTTGCGTTGAAGAATCAAACTGTTTATTTTGTCCGGTGTGTATAAATAGAGAGATTGAGGAGGTTGTAATCCAATGAAGAAACGATTGTTGACAAGTATTGTTGCGATTTGTATGTTAGTTAGTTTGCTTCCGACGATGGCGTTGGCGGCGGAGACGGAGCCTTGGGGCGGCGGTGATGGAAGTGCTGGCTACAAAGCATACGAGATCTCCACCGTGGAGCAGCTCAAGGAGTTGGCCAAACATGTGAACGAAGGACAGGACTATAGCGGGAAGTATTTCAAGCTGACGGCGAACATCGACCTGGCGGGTGAGGATTGGACGCCAATCGGCACCAAGGAACATTCGTTCAAAGGACACTTTGATGGCAATAATAAGACCATTTCTAATCTAACCATCAACAATGCCGACTTGGACTACGCCGGACTTTTTGGCAAGCTGGAAACTTCTGGCGAGCTGAAGAATGTTACGATCAACAATGTGTCCATCACGGCCGGGGCACAGGTAGGCGCTCTGGTGGGTTCCGCTTACACGGGTACCGTCAGCGGTGTTACCGTGAAAGGCAATATCCAGATCAAGGGTAGCTACAAGGTCGGCGGTCTGGCTGGTGAGGGCTACGCCAAAATCGACAAGTGCGTGGTAGACGGCGCGGACGGAAGCACGATCACCGGTAGCTATAAAGCCACCAACCTGGAGGGCGACTGCGTTGGTGGTCTGGTGGGCTTCCGGGGCGAGGGCACTACCATTGTAACCACCAGCTGCACTGTCAATAACGTCACGGTCACTGGCACCCGCAAGGTGGGCGGCCTGATTGGCTCTACGTTCTATAACAACACCGTAACCGACTGTTCCGTGGAAAATGTCACCGTGGGCACCAACGCCACCGCTGAGTATGCCAACGACAACCAGAAAACCATGTGCGTTGGTGGTTTGCTGGGAATCTTCAATGACAACGGCGGCAAAGGAACGCTCTCCAACTGCTGGGTAGAGAATATCACCCTAACCGCGCCTGCAGACGTTACGGCGAGAATGGGCTACATCTCCGGCGGATCGCGTGGAGAAATTACCAATGATAAGCTTCCAGTTCCGACAGAGGATCAGCTCAAAGTCACAGATGTTTTCACCATGGGTACCAACACTGGCTCCAACATTCCGGAAAGCCAGAGCAATTCTGCCGTTTTAGGCGGTGCGGAGGCGGCAGTCAAGGTGGAAAAAAATGGTACGACCACCTATCAAGCCACATTGCAGAAGGCCATTGATTCAGTCGATACAAAATATGGAACCACTATCACGCTGTGCAAAGATATCACAGAAACCGTTACAACAAGCAAAAAGCCTAGTAACGGAAAATACGAAGTGCATATAAATTTTAATGGTCACGTTATGACTGGTAATATCAATAATGGATCGTTTAGCATATATCTCAACAAAGAGAGCAACGGTACCATCGTTGGCAATCTGAACAATATCGGCGCAGAGAAGGAGAAAGAGTACAACCCCTATCTGCGGGTCTATAATACGTTTGTCCAGGGCAATATCACCTGCGGCGCCGATGAAAATAAGTATTCTAAAGACAAAACCGAAATTCACGACGGAACCCACGTGACGGGCACATTGACAAAAGGCGGGAAAGGATCAATCACTGCTTATATCGGAAGCTGCTACAAAGAGTCTCCGGAGAATTTCTTAGAGCTAAACGGTACCCTGGTAAAAAGGCTTGCTACAACAGATGATCATGGGTGCAATTATCAGGTCGCTGCGGATGAAGTGGCGAAAATCATCCGGAATGGGGAAAGCACCACATATCCTACACTTTCCAAGACCTTCCAGGCCATACAAGATGGCGATACCGTTGAGATCCTGAAAGATATCTCTGAAAATACCAGTTTTCAAATTGGGAAATCGATTACGATTGATTTGAAAGGGCATAGCATAACCAGCAATGTCAGTACATCGTTTAAGATCAATAAAGATGCTGAACCCCGGATCAATGTTGTTATCAAAAACGGAACGCTCAACAATCATAAGACGGGCGATGGCTTGTACTGTGTCGTTTGGGCTCTCCGTCACACGGATTTGACGCTGGAAAATGTAAAGCTGGAGGCCAGCGGTGAGAACGCCATGGGTATGCAGATTGGCTCAGCAGACACGGGCAACAATCCGACAGTAACCATCAATGGCGCAGAGTCTGCGGTCACGGGTAAGTTGGTCGGCATCGGTATTTTCAACAACAACAATGGAAACGCCGCTGGCCCCACCTCTGGCACCCTTGTTGTTGAGGACGGTATCATTACTGGCGGCGGGTACGGCATCGCCGGAAACGGTACAAATCACAACACCTCCATCACTATTAACGGCGGTACGGTCAAATCGACGAAGGCTGAAGGCACCGGTATTTTCCATCCCCAACAGGGCAATTTAACCGTCAACAGTGGTACCATTGAGGGGGACACCGGGATTGAAATGCGCGCTGGCACGCTGAATGTGAACGGTGGTACCATCGCCGGCACAGCGGCCAACTTTACCAAGGCTGAAAATGGCAGTGGTAATACTACCCATGGTGTCGGCATCGCCGTTTCCCAGCACACCACTAACCTGCCCATTACCGTCAACATCAAAAAAACCGGCGAAAACCCACCTGTGATCTCCGGCCAGTACGCCCTGTATGAAGAAGATTTGCAGGACACAACGGCAATAGATCAAATCAAGATCACCATCATCGACGGCGAGTTTACAAGCACGGCCACAGGTGAGAGTGCCAAGGCAGTATACAGTGAAAACGTAAAGAGCTTTATCTCCGGTGGTTACTTCACCAATGACCCCAGCGAGTATGTCGTTGAAGGCAAAGCTGCCGTTGCCAGCGACAAAGCGGGTTACTCCCATATGGTAGGTGAGAAATCAGCAGAGGGCGGCATCATTGTCAAACCTGCCACTAAGGCTCCAAGTGTATATTCAGATATTAAAGACGAAACTGCAAAAAGTGCAGCTAATACTTCTGCGAATACAGTAAGTGCCCCAGCAATTGTCGATGCAGCCAATAAAGAAGCCAGAGACTTAACTCAGGAAGAAAAGCAGAAAGTTGCTGAGACATTAAAGACAGATCCTGGAACCGAGGTCATTATCTACGCCCAGACATACTTGGATATTCAGACCACTAAATATGATAGAGCTGCGGATGCGCCGTCTCTGTCCATGGATATCACACCCAAGATGCAGTTGATTGCCTCTACCGCCAAAACAGCGGATAGAATTGTATTAAATAGTGCTGGTAAAAATTCCGTTACCTATGGTGAACCACAGGACTTGACCATTATCACCCCGACGCAGATCAGCCTGACTCTGCCATCGACCTTTGCAAAGAAAACGGTTTATATCAAACATGAAGCATCCAACGGCAAAACCTATTACTATACTGCACAAGCAGACGACAATGCCAACATCACGTTTACCTCTCAGCATGGCTTTAGTCCGTTCACGTTCTTGACAAAGAATGAAGCGGCAGCCGAGGTCAACGGGATTGGCTATCCGACGCTGCAAGATGCAGTCAATGCCGTGCAGGACGGCCAGACCATTAAGGTCCTGAAAGACGGCGACACCGCGACTGTCAACCGTAAGGTGAAGTTTGCAGTGGCAACGGACACCGGCGTCGCGAACTACACAATTGCAGTAACGGGCAATTACAAGAACCAAAGCACCACCGCGAATGAATACGATGTTGTACCGGCTGGCTCCTCCGGCGGTTCTGGCGGCAGTGTGACCACCTACGCCATCACCACTAATTCCCCCGTCAACGGCACCGTGACCGCCAGCCCCAAGAGCGCGGCGAAGGGCGCAACTGTCACCCTCGCCGTCGCCCCCACCGAGGGCTATCAACTGGACAAGCTGACGGTGGCAGACAATGATGGCAAGGAAATTACCCTCACAGACGAGGGCAACGGTAAGTACACCTTCACCATGCCCGCCTCTAAAGTGGAGGTCACCGCCACCTTCAAGCAGGCCCCCGTTGTCCACGTCTGCCCCTCTGAAAAGTACACCGACGTGGACACCACCCAGTGGTATCACGAGGGTGTGGATTACGTCATTGCCAACGGTATGATGAACGGCACCGGCACGAACATTTTCGAGCCCAACGCCACCACCACCCGCGGCATGATCGTCACCATCCTCTACCGTCTGGAGAAGGAACCCGCTGCCGGGACCTCCCCCTTCACCGACGTGGACGCCACCCAGTGGTACGCCAAGGCCGTGGCTTGGGCCGCCGCCAACGGTGTGGTGAACGGTACCTCCCCTACCACCTTCAACCCCAACGACCCCATCACCCGGGAGCAGATGGCGGCCATCCTGTACCGCTATGCCTCCTTCAAGGGTTATGACGTAACCCAAAAGGCCGATCTGGCAGGCTTCACTGACGCCGCCCAGATCAGCGATTACGCGAAAGACCCCATGGCCTGGGCCAACAAGGAAGGGCTCATCGGCGGCGTCTCCGCCACCACCCTCCAGCCCCAGGGCAGCGCCACCCGCGCTCAGGTTGCCACCATCCTGATGCGCTTCTGCGAAAACGTGGCAAAATAAATCCTCCCAAACAGCGCAAAAAGGAGAGCGCCTCGGCGCTCTCCTTTTTCCTATGCAAACGGCTCCGCGGAAGAAATTCCGCGGAGCCGCTGCGTGATGGGAGAAAAAGATTGGTCGTAGGGTGTCTGGAAGGAATCAGACGTTCATCACGATGCCAGAGTCGATGTTGAAAATCTGCCCGGTGAGCTCTTTGGACTCTTCCGAGGCCAGGTATTGGACGGTGTAAGCACAGTCTTCGGGTTGCTGGGCCCGACGGAGGGCGGAATTGGCGGCGCCCATTTTCTGGACGACCTCTTCTCCGGTCTCGCAGTCGTCGAACATGCCGGGCTGGAGCTTTTTCAGGGCCATGGCGGTGCCCTTGGAGTAGATGGCGGTATAGACAAGGCCGGGGTTGATCACGTTGACATTGACGTTGAACTCGCCCATTTCCTTGGCCAGGCAAAGGGCGTACTCGATGGTAGCCAGCTTGGTCACGCAGTACACCGGCTTGATGGGGTCCGGCAGATAGGCAGCGATGGAGGAAGTGATGATGATCTTGCCAAAGAGATTTTCCTTCATAGCGGGGATAAAGGCCTTGGTGGTTCGAATGACGCCTACGGTGTTGATGTTGTAGCCCCGGAGCCATTCCTCGTCAGGGGCTTTTTCGCAGGCGCCGCGGGTTGCCACGTCCTGCCCCACGCCGGCGTTGCAGAAAAGAACGTCCACGCGGTTGTCAAAGGCTTTTAGGATTTCCTGGCCCACGGCCTCCATCTGCTCGCCCGAGCTGACGTCCGCCTGGTAACTCTGAATGGTCAGGCCCAGAGCGGCGGCCTTTTCCTCGGTCTCCGTGGCGGGGTCGCGGTCAATGACGGCGACCTTTGCGCCGGCCTTGGCAAACTCAATGGCGGTGGACTGCCCGATGCCCGAGGCGCCGCCTGTGATGACCACATGATAGTCGCTGAAATCAAAAGTGATGTTTCTCTTTTGGTTGCGCATGAATATCCTCCTTTGTGTGATGGGTGGTTCGGTGGGGAGGTTCCGTTGAGGACGGAGCGCGGGAAAACGAGGGAAACTGCTTGTGCAAATTCATCCTACCACGCCGATGTTGTGAAGTCCATCATAAAAAACAGGATAGATCATGTTGATTTTTGTGCGGATTGTCTCCACTGCCCTCTGCCGGGACTCACAGGTCGGATAAATAGTCCCGCAGGTACTGCCGGAAGGTCACCGCGCTGGGGGAGAGGGGCGGGGATTTTTTCCAATAGAGCTTTTTCACCAGGGAGAAATTCCGAAACTCCTTGGGCTGCAGGAAGGCTGCGTAGTTGGAAAGGGTTTCCTCCCGCAGCATGGCGCATTGGGTGGTGATCATGATGCCGGCTCCCTTTTCAAACATTCGGTAGCGGAGCATGTATTCCATCTCCATCACCTCCCGGGGCTGAAAGCCGATCTCACGGAGGATTTGATCCACAACCTGCTGAAAGACGTCTGATTTGGGGCGAAAGAGGAAAACTTCGTCTTGAAAGTCGAAAATACTGAGGGTTTTCTGGTCCTGCCGGGCCAGGGGGTGGCTTTTGGGAACGGCCACGATGATGCTGTCCCGGAACAGGTCGCAGTGCTCCAGGTTGCGGTTGTCCAGGTCCAGATCGGTCATAATGAAGTCCAGGTTGGCCTGGTCCATCAGCTTGCCCTGGCGGTCCGGGTCCCGACTGAGCTGGTGGATGTGGATATCCGGGTGGGCCGCCCGAAAGTCCTGGAGCAGATGGGTCCAGAGAGCCCCGTCCTGCACGGAAAAGCTGATCCGTTTCTGGTTGCGGCCCTGGACAGTGTGGATGGCGTCAACCCCGCCTTGGAGCGCGGTAAAAGCCTCCCTTACATAGGGGAGAAAATTTCTGCCGGCCTCGTTGAGCCGCATGTTGCGGCCCACACGGTCGAATAGTTCTACCCCCAGCTCCCGCTCCAGCGCACGGATTCCCGCGCTGACGGCGGAGGGGCTGACATGGAGCTTTTCGCCTGCTTTCTGTACGTGTTCGTTGGTGGCGACTTCCTGAAAATATTCCAGATGGAGCAAATTCATAACTGTCTCCTTCTTACCCGAAAAGGGTTTCATTGGTGGAAAGGGTTAAACCGGGAAGTTTGGGCCCGGGAAGAGAGCCAAACAGGTATGAAGCAAAAAAGTGGATGAACTGTGCAAAAAGCTGAGATGGACGGGGGATAGGACCAGATGTTATAGTCAAAGTGCCGAAGGCGATTGGAGACACATTCCATCCCATCGAAAATCAACAAAGAGAAAGGAAGGAACCGAATGAAAATGAAAGCATTGGTAAAGCAGAAGGCGGGCCCCGAGAATGTCCTCATGGAGGTCCCGGTTCCGGAGATTCAGGCGGATGAGATCCTGATCCGTGTGAAAGCTGCCTCTGTGTGCGGCTCGGACATGCATAAGTTTTCCTGGGCGCCCAGCATGTACATGTATGAAAAGTACCTGCCGCTGATCTTTGGCCACGAATTCTCCGGCGTGGTGGAGAAGATCGGCGAGAAGATCGACCCTGCCGTGGCCAAGCCCGGCGACCGGGTGACCATCAACAACGCCCATTCCTGCGGCGTGTGTGAGTTCTGCCGCAAGGGCCTGGTGATGCTGTGCCCTGAGTTCTATTGGAACGGCGGCACCAAGGACGGCGCTTTTGCGGAGTTCACCGTGGTCAAGGCGGACCAGATCCTGAAGATGCCTGACAATATGTCCTTTGTGGCGGGCTCTCTCATCGAGCCTCTGGGCGTGGCGGCCAACGCAGTGGACAAGCTGGGGATCGGCCTGGGCACGAAGGTGGGCGTCATTGGAGCCGGCGCCATTGGCCTGTTCGCCACCCTGATGGCCAAGGCGGCGGGGGCTGCTCAGTGCGTGAGCATCGGCCTGCGCAGCGACCTGCCCCGCCTGCAGTTGGCGGTGGAGGAGCTGGGAGCCGACGCCTATATCATCAACGACGAGCAGAACGCCGTGGAAGAAGTGAAAAAGCTGACCGACGGCATGGGACTGGATGTGGTCTTTGAGTGCTCCGGCGTGCCCCAAATGGTGAATCTGGCAACAGATCTCATCCGCATGGGCGGAAAGGTCGGCGTTGTGGGCATCTATTCGGGGAAGGCGGAGCTGGATCTCTCCACGCTGGTGAGAAGCCAGAAGAGCCTGATCTGCACCTTTGGCGGCATGACCCCCTATGGCCGCACCCTGGAGTGGGCCAAAGGACACCCGGAGCTGATGCAGAAGGCGGAAAAAATTGTGACCCACAAGAATCAGCTGGAGGATTTTGAGGAAATGCTGCGGCGCAGCCGGGCCCACGAGAGCATCAAAGAGGTCTTCGTGTTTGACTGACTGCTCCCCCCTGCGACCGAAGAGAAATGGTGAGGAACTGACAAATTTTGCAGAAATCTGCTCACTACTTCTATTGTAATCGCCCATTTTGTAGAAATCCATACAAATTTGTGGATAAACTGTTTGCTTTTTTGAAAAAGAGTTTCCCATGGGGATGGCCGCAGGTTGAGGCTGCGGCGGGGACTGAGGGGAACTGCTGCTTGTGACGTAAAAACGGAAAAGGAGAGTATATCATGAGTAAAATGCTTACCGGAGGCCAGCTTGTTGCCAAGGCCCTGAAAAAAGAAGGAATCACCACCGTGTTCGCCCTGTCCGGTGGCCATACCATGCCGATTATGTACGGCCTGCGGGAAGAGGGGATTGAGGTCATCAGCGTGCGCCATGAGAGCGCGGCCGGTTATGCCGCCGACGCCTATGCCCGGGTCAGCGGAAAGCCCGGCGTGGTGATTACCACCGCCGGCCCCGGCGTGACCAACTGCGTGACCCCCATGGTGGAGGCCTATGAGGCCGGCACCCCTCTCGTCCACATCGGCGGCGGCGGGTTCCAGCAGATGTACGACATGGGCGTTTCCCAGGACAGCCCCACCCTGGACATGATGCGCCCGGTTTGCAAGGACGTGAAGCGCTGCCTGGTGACCGCCCGTCTGCCTGAGTATGTCCGCAAGGCTTTCCGCCGGGCCACCAGCGCGGACTCGGGCCCTGTCTATCTGGAGCTGCCTGTGACCACCCTGCTGGGTACGGTGCCCGAGGAGCAGGCAGTTTTCTATGAGGAAGATCCCATCCAGTCCGCCGCCTTCGGCGACCCCGCCCGGGTGAAGGCCGCCGCCAAGGTTTTGGCAGAGGCCAAGAAGCCCGTGCTGGTGCTGGGGGAGCAGTGCCGCTACTCCACCCTGTATGGGGAGTATGTGGAGCAGCTGGTGAACTATTTGAAGATGCCGGTGCACACCACCTTCCTGCCCACCCTCCGGGGCCTGTTCTGCGACGAGTCCAAGAATGAGCTCTTCACCCTGGGCGAGAATGCGGTGGCTGCGGCAGACGTGATTGTGGAGCTGAACGTCAACAACCTGCAGAATCTGGCCATGGCAAAGGCCCCCGCTTGGAACGCCGACGCCAAGGTCATTCAGATCAATGAGGACGACAACAAGATCGGTTTCAACCGGGATGCGGACATCGGCTTTGTGGCCAGCCCCGGCGCGGCCGCCATGCAGCTCTATCAGGAGATCATCCAGTTGATCCCCGAGGTCACCAGCACTGCCTGGGTGGACGAGGCCAGAGAGCTGTGCAGCCGGGCCAGAGCTCCCTTTATCGAAGCAAAGGACAGCCAGGCGCAGCCTCCTCTCCCCGGCCGTCTGGCCGCCGAGGTGATGCGGTTTATCGAGAAGAACGGCCTCCAGGACTGGCACATCATCTGTGACGGCGGCGACGCTGCCCAGTGGATGCTGTATAACTCGGTGGCCCACTATCCCGGCCAGGTAGTGAAGTTCAGCAACCTGGGCACCATCGGCACCGGCGCCGGCTTCACCCTGGGCGCTTGGGCCGCAGACCGCCGGCCTGTCCTCTGGTACTCCGGAGACGGCTCCTTCGGCTTCCACACCATGGAGCTGGAGACCATGGTCCGCAACGGCGTGCCTGTGATCTGCGTCATCTCCAACGACTCCTCCTGGGGCATGATCAAGCTCTCCGAAGAGCTGCGCAGCCCGGACTTTATCGCCGAGAACGGACACCACAGCATCAACCTGCTGCAAACCATGTTCCCCTATGAAAAGGTCACGGAGCTGTGGGGCGGCGTCGGCCTCCAGGTCCACAAGTATGAGGAGATTGTCCCCGCCCTGGAGAAGATCCTGGCCTCCGGCAAGCCGGGCATCCTGAACTGCGAAGTGGATCAGAAGGCATACAGCCCCCGCACCAAGTCCTTTGCCGGCCTTTGATTCCATCCTGTCCAACGCCTGAGCCAACAGCTGTATTATAGAAAACCCCAGGGAAAGCCTGGCGGCGCCTTTGAAGCCCAAGGGCCAAAGCCGCTGCCGGGTTTTCCCCCAGGGAACCCTGTGAACCTGCGGCTGTGGCCTATGACTATGAAGAATGGAGGATCACACCATGTCACAAACGAAAAAAGGATTCTACCACGGTTGGTGGATTGTGATCGCCAGCTTTTTCCTGATGGCGATTATCTTCTCCTCAATGCTCACCCTGCCCGGCGTTTTCACCGTGGCGGTGACCGAGGAGCTTGGCGTTTCCAGAACGTCCTTCACGCTGCACATGACCATCTGTCTTCTGGCCTCTACCGTTGCCGCGTTCTTTGTGGGCAAAGCCTTTACAAAATACAATCCGAAAACCTTGATGACGATATTCACCATCATCGCGGGCCTGTGCTTTGTGGGCTATTCCTTCGCGACCAACGTGTATCATTTTTACATTGCCTCCGCCGTTGTGGGCTTCTCCGGAATGTTCACCACCAGTGTGCCCATCGGCATTCTGATTACCAACTGGTTCGGTCCCAAGATGAAGGGCAAAGCCATGGGAATCGCCATGACGGGCAGTGGTGTCGGCGCCATGGCGCTCAACCCCATTTTGTCCGCCATCATTTTGCAGTATAGCTGGCAGATGGCCTATCGGTTGCTGGCCGTGCTGACCTTTGTCCTCTGCCTGCCTCTGGTGCTCTTTGCAGTTTCCCGGGCTCCTGCAGACCGGGGCCTGGAACGCCTGGGGGACGATCCCAACGCGGTGGCCACTCCTGGCGGGGCTGTTTCCGGGCTGACCACCGCCCAAGGGCTGAAGTCCAGCCTGTTCTGGGTGATGTTCCTTACCTTCTGCCTGTTCGGTATCACAACCTCGATTTTTAACAACAACGCCATCCCCAACATGACCGACTGCGGGCTGGCCGCGGTGACCGCCTCCACGGTGATGTCCATTTCCTCCCTGGGGGTCATCATCGGAAAAATCCTGCTGGGGGTCATCAACGACAAGGCCAACGCCCGGGCGGCCTCCTCTTTTGCCATCATCTGCCTGATCGCAGGCCTGGCGGTTTTCCTGATGCTGCCCAAGATGACCACCTTCCTGGTGGCGGCCCTGGGGGCCTTTGTTTTCGGCGTGGGCAACGCCAACGCCACGGTCTGCATGCCGCTGATCACCAGCGACCTGATGGGAAACCGGGACTTTGGTACCCTCTTCAGCTACGCCAGCATTTCCAGCACCATCGGCGCCGCCGTGGGGCCTGTGGTGGGCTCCCTGGTCTTTGACGCCACGGGGTCCTATTCCGGGGCCTGGATGTCGGACATTGTTCTGATGATCTGCATGCTTCTGCTGCTGTTCCTCTGCTATAAGATGAAGAGCGGCATTTATCGGAAGCTGGGCGTTTGAGCACCCGTGGAAATGGAGTTTCCCCTGCGGGGGCTGGAATGTACCTTTTGCAAGTTCCCCCAATCCCGGTGCGGCGGCTTTCTCCAAATGGGAGAGACGATGCTCTGTGTCCACGGCAAAAACCGGGTGGAGAAGGCCCTCCAGAGCCTGCCCGGCGTCTCAGCCCGAATAGACCCGGCCACAGACAGCCTCCGCGTCACATACCCTCCCGCCCTTCCGGTGGAGCGTCTGTGGGAGGTGGCATGCCAAGCGGGCTGCCCTGGGTGGCCCGGTGCGGCGCTTTTGCTCCCAAACAAGAAACCGTAAGAAGGGAAATCGACAGAACCTGAAACAGAAAAACACACGGAGCCGGTCTATCCAACCGAAAATGCTCCGTGTGTTTTGTTTTTGTGATAGGGAGAAAAGAAAAAAGCAGGTTTCTTTCGAAACCTGCTTTTTTCTGGTCCGAGTGTTGAGATTCGAACTCAAGGCCTCTTGAACCCCATTCAAGCGCGATACCAAACTTCGCCACACCCGGTTTTCCGTTGCCGCCCTCAAGCAGCTTAGTAATAATACCATGGGGGCAAGGAAAATGCAAGCACTTTTTGAGAAAATATTGAACAATCAGGATTGAGATAGATAGGAGATGAATGGTTGAATTATACAATTCCGGGCAAAATAACCCGTTCTACCACGATTTTCGACCAGGTTTCCAGGGAATCCAGGACCGCATTGAGATCCTCGGGGGAAGCCCAGGTGCCGGACATTTTTTCGGTCTCCCGGACGGTGACCGGCCCGGTGGTTTCCAGCAGGTAAACCAGGGCGGTGTGATAGTCGCTGACGCCGCCTGTGGTCTCGTTGATGAGGCCGACGCAGGAGAGGGAGGCGATGTCGGAGAGGGCAACTTCCTCAGCCAACTCCCGGCGGAGACCGGCCTCCAGGGGATCGGCGGCGGCTTCCTCGGTGGGGTTGATGTGGCCGCCCACGCCCAGGGAGAGCTTGTCGTGGAGACGGGCCTCGGTCTGCTTTTTCAGGCGGCGGAGGAGGAAATACTGGCCGCCCCGGCGGAGGATCACATAGGGGATGATCTGCTTGACGGTGTTGTCATACTCGGCCTTCTCCCGGGGGAGGAAGGTATGGTGATCCAGAATGAACTGGTGGATGGCGGGGAGGTTTTCTGTGAGAAAGACGTCACTGCCCAGCCGGGCCTCCAGAGCCTCTCGGTCGACCACAAGGACTTGTTCCATGGGCTGCACCTGCTTTCGTTGGTATTTTCTCCATTGTACCAGATTTTGCGCGCCTTGGAAAGGGAAAAGGTCCCGAAGGAGAATCCTTCGGGACCTTGGGAGATCACACCTTGTCGATCTTCCGCTCGGGAATGACGAAAATGAAGAGGAGGGAGCTGATGAGCAGCAGGAAGGGATAGAAGAGGTTGGGGATGACCTGGAAAGCCGACAGCTCATAGCCCAGCTCATTGGCGGCGGAGAGGGCCACCAGCATCTGAGCGCCATAGGGGAGGATGCCTTGGAAGACGCAGGAAAAGGTGTCTAACAAGGAGGCCGCTTTCCGGGAGGAAATGCCATAGTCCTGGGCCATCTCCTTGGCGATGGGGTTGGCCATGACGATGGCGACGGTGTTGTTGGCGGTGGCGATGTCCATGGCGCCCACCAGCAGGCCCATGCCCAGCTGGCCGCCCTTCTTGCCCTTGAAGACCCGCTTGATGCCGTTGAGCAACGCGTCAAAGCCGCCATAGACCCGGATGAGAGCGCAGATGGCAGAGACCAGGATGGCCACCATGGTGGTCTCAAACATCCCTGCTGCGCCGGAGCCCATGTTGGCCAGCAGATCGGTGGCAGCGGTGGCCCCGGTGGCCAGCATGATGATGGCCCCGGAGATGATCCCCAGCAGCAGGACCACAAAGACGTTGACGCCGATGATACCACCCACCAGCACCAGCAGATAGGGGATCACCTGGATGAGGCTGTAGCCCTCCACCACAGCCTGGCCGGAGTACTGGCCGAAAGAGAGGGCCAGGATAATGATTAAGGAGACGATGGCCGCCGGCAGGGCGATGGCGAAGTTGGCCCGGAACTTATCCTTCATTTGGCAGCCCTGGCCGTTGCAGGCGGCGATGGTGGTGTCGGAGATAAAGGAGAGGTTGTCCCCAAACATGGCGCCGCCCATCACCGAGGCCACGCACAGGGGGACGGCGAAGCCCGAGGCGGCCGCCACGGACAGGGCGATGGGGGTGATCAGGGTGATGGTGCCCACTGAGGTCCCCATGGCCAGGGAGACAAAGCAACTGACCACAAAGAGGACCGCCACGGCAAACTGGGCGGGGATGATGGAGAGCAGGAAGTAGGCCACGCTGTCGGCGCTGCTCCGGCCCACGACCCCCACAAAGATGCCGGCGGTCATAAAGATCAGGATCATAATCATGATGTTTTTGTCGCCCACGCCCTTGCCCATCAGCACCAGCTTGTCATCGAAGGGGAGACTTCGGTTCTGGAAGCAGGCCACCAGCAAGGCAATGAGGAAGATGACCACAATGGGAATGTTGTAAAAGCCCATGGGAATCTTCAAAATGTACTCAAAAAGAATACCCAGGCCCAAATAGAGCACCAGGAAGACACCGATGGGCAGCAGCGCTTTGACGTTGCCACGTTTCATATCACAAACCTCCATAAATTACTCACGGGATAGAGCGCCTTTCCACTATATAATAAAAAGAAGCCGGCCTTCCCGTGTGACACATGTAAGAAAAAATTACAGGAAACCCACGGGAATGTCAAGGCTTTTCCTGAAAAGGACCGGCTCAAGTGCGGGATTTTACGAGAAGAGACCAAAAAAAAATGAAAATTATGCTTGCAATCTGGTTCATCACCTGATAGAATAACCGATGGTCTATTGATTGTAAAAAGGGTGGTCCTCTGGGGCGCCGTCAGGGAAGACGGCGAAAATGGCCTCACGAACACCTGTATAACAGGAGGAAAAAAAGACTATGGATCTCATGAAGAACTTTGTCGAGAAGAACATGCCTGAGAAGGCTGCCCCCAGCGTCACCGTGGGCGACACCGTCCGTGTCCACCTGCGCGTGAAGGAAGGCAACCGTGAACGTATCCAGGTGTTCGAGGGCACCGTCATTGCCAAGAAGCATGGCGGCATCAACGAGACCTTCACTGTCCGCCGCATCTCCTATGGCGTCGGCGTGGAGAAGGTGTTCCCCCTCTACAGCCCCGTGATCGAGAAGGTGGAGACCGTCCGCAGAGGTAAGGTCCGCCGCGCTAAGCTGTATTATCTGCGTGACCGCGTGGGTAAGGCTGCCAAGGTCAAGGAAAAGCTGTAATTCCAAAAAGTTTTCAGGAAAGGGAGCGCTTCGGCGCTCCCTTTTTTGCCGCTGTCCCGCCCAGGACGGCGAGAGCGAGGGGATGATTTGGTTTTGTGAAACTTTTGCGGAGGAAAGTGACGGTTTTTCTGGCTTTTTTCTGGAAAAGTCTTTTCAGAACGGAGAAATTCGTGTATACTACTTGGTTATGAATGAAGATGTTCGGCGGCGGGAAGCCGCCGGGGCAGGGAAGGGAGAGACGCGACTATGAATATCCAATGGTACCCCGGCCACATGACGAAGACCCGGCGGATGATCGGGGAAAACCTGAAATTTGTGGATGTGGTGGCCGAGGTCATCGATGCCCGCATCCCCATCGCCAGCCGTAACCCGGATATTGACGACCTGGTGGGCAGCAAGCCCCGGGTGGTGATATTGAACCGGGCCGACCAGGCCGACCCCGCCGCCAGCAAGGCGTGGAGCGCCTATTTCCGCGCCAAGGGAATCTCTGTGTTAGAGTGCGACGCCCGCAGCGGCGCGGGAGTGAAGCAGTTTGCCCCGGTGATGCGGGGGGCTTTGAAGGAGCAGATCGCCAAGTGGAAGGAAAAGGGCCAGGTGGGCCGCCCGGTCCGGGCTATGGTGGTGGGGATTCCCAATGTGGGGAAGTCTACCTTTATCAATAAAGTGGCGAAAAAGAAGTCCGCCAAGGCCTCCGACCGGCCCGGCGTCACCCGGGGCAAGCAGTGGATCACTGTGGACCAGGGCCTGGAGCTGCTGGATACCCCCGGTATCCTCTGGCCCAAGTTTGAGGACGAGACCATTGGCCTTCACCTGGCTTTCACCGGAGCGGTCCGGGACGCGATTATGGATGTGGAAACCCTGGCCTGCCACTTGATTCTGTTACTGGCCCAGCGGAAGCCGGAGGCCCTCACCGCCCGGTTTAAGTTCGTCCCTGAGGAGGGGATGACCGGATGGGAGCTGCTGGAGGCGGGGGCCCGTAAGCGAGGCTTCCTGGTGTCCGGCGGCGAGGTGGACCTGGAGCGCATGGCCAACATTCTCCTGGACGAGTTCCGGGGGGGCAAGCTGGGCCGCATCACCCTGGAACTGCCCGAAGACCTGGAGAGGGGAGAGAACGACCATGGAACACCCTGACCTGTGGGAGATCGAGGAGGGCCTTTTCGCCCAGGGCCACACCGTGATCTGCGGCGTGGACGAGGCGGGGGCGGGCCCTCTGGCTGGCCGGGTTTATGCCGCGGCGGTGATTCTGCCCCGTGGGTGGAGCCACCCCTTCCTCAATGACTCCAAAAAGGTCACCGAAAAGCGCCGGGCGGTTCTCTACGATGTGATCTGTCAGGAGGCGGAGGCCTGGTCCATCGCCTGGGCAGAGGCGGAGGAGATCGACCAGATCAACATTCTCAACGCCCGGATGCTGGCCATGGAGCGGGCCATTCAGGGCCTCAGCGTGAAGCCCGACCTGGCCCTCATCGACGGCAACCGGTCTAAGGGGATCACCACCCCCAACCAGACAGTGGTGAAGGGGGATGGGAAAAGCGCCTCCATTGCCGCGGCCTCCATTCTGGCCAAGGTGGCCCGGGATCGGTATATGATCGAAATGGCTAACGTGTACCCGGACTATGCTTTTGAAAAGCACAAGGGGTACCCAACCAAGCTCCACTATGCGCGCCTGCGCCAATACGGCCCCTGTCCCATCCACCGCAAGACCTTTCTGAAAAAGCTATGAGGGGCGGCGACCGGACCAGCCTGGGTTTGTGGGGGGAAAAGCAAGCCGCCCGCTACCTGAAACGCCGGGGCTACCGGGTGCTGGACGCCCGCTTCCGCTGCCGGGAGGGGGAGATCGACCTGATCGCCGCAAAGGGCCCCTACCTTTGCTTTGTGGAGGTCAAGCTCCGCAAGGACGACCGCCTGGCCCAGGCCCGGGAGTTCGTCACCCCGGCCAAGCAGCGGAAGGTGCGCACCGCCGCCCTCCACTACTTAATGGAGCACCCCACCGACCTCCAGCCCCGTTTTGACGTAATTGAAGTCTACGCCTCCCAAGGCGAGGCCACCAGACGGCCCGATGTTTATCACTGGGAGAACGCGTTTTGATATAATGTAGTGTGACGACAAAAGATTGGCTCCCTGCCGTATGGAATTTCGCTGCGGTGGGACCGCAATTTCCTGTTTTGAGGTGTGAATGCTATGAATTATGTAAGCACGAGAGATAAGACGATTCACCTGACCGCCAGCCAGGCCATTGCCCAGGGGCTGGCCCGGGACGGCGGCCTGCTGACCCCCGAGGTCTTCCCCAAGCTCACTGGCGAGCTGCTGGAGGACTTGCGGGGCAAGACCTATGGCCAGCGGGCCGTGGCGGTGATGAAGCTCTTCCTGGAGGACTTTACCGAGGAGGAGCTGACGGCCTTCACCCAGGCCGGCTACTCGGCCGAGAAGTTCGACGACGACCGGGTGGCCCCCCTCCACAGCCTGGACGACAACACCCACTGCCTGGAGCTGTGGCACGGCCCCACCTCGGCCTTTAAGGACATGGCCCTGCAGATCCTGCCCCACCTGCTGACGGCCTCCCTGGGGAAGAACCGGGAGGAGAAGACGGTTTGCATCCTGGTGGCAACCTCCGGCGACACCGGCAAGGCGGCCCTGGAGGGCTTTAAGGATGTGGACCGGACCAAGATCCTGGTGTTCTATCCCAAGAACGGCGTGTCTGAGGTCCAGGCTCTGCAGATGAAGACCCAGCAGGGGGACAACGTGGGAGTCTGCGCCGTCCACGGTAACTTTGACGACGCCCAGACGGGAGTGAAGATCCTCTTTTCCGACGAGAAGCTCCGGGCGGATCTGGCCCAGAGAGGGTACTTCCTCTCCTCGGCCAACTCCATCAACTGGGGCCGCATCCTACCCCAACTGGTCTACTACATCTCCGCCTACTGCGACCTGCTGAACCTGGGGAAGATCCAGATGGGGGAGAAGGTCAACTACTGCGTTCCCACCGGCAACTTCGGCAACATCCTGGCCTGCTGGTACGCCGGCCAGATGGGTCTGCCCGTGGGCAAGCTCATCTGCGCCTCCAACAGCAACAACGTCCTCACCGAGTTCCTGGCTACGGGGACCTATGACAAGAACCGCCAGTTCTACACCACCATGTCCCCCTCCATGGACATTCTGGTCTCCAGCAACTTGGAGCGGCTCCTCTTCGCCCTCTCCGGCCAGAACGACCGGGAGGTGGCCGGCTACATGAAGCAGCTGGGGGAAACCGGCCGCTACACCGTTTCCGAGGAGATTCAGGCCAAGCTGAAGGAATCCTTCTACGGCGGCTTCTGCGACGAGACCGAGACCAGCCAGGTCATTGCCAAGGTCTGGAAGGAGCACGGCTACCTCATCGACCCCCACACCGCCGTGGCCTACGACGTGATGGAGAAATACCGTAAGGAGACCGGTGACGAGAGCAAGACGGTCTTTGTCTCCACCGCCAGCCCCTTTAAGTTCTGCGACAGCGTCCTTCACAGCCTGGGCGTGGAAGAAGTCAAACCGGGCCTCGACGCCCTGGATCAGCTTGCCCAGGTCTCCGGCCGTCCCGCCCCCGTGCCCCTGGCCTCTCTCCGGGACAAGGCCGTCCGGTTCCAGGAGAGCGTGGACAAGGAGAAGATGATGGACGTGGTCCTGGAGCTGTTACAGTAAAGCGGGTGAGCCTGTGGCACTGTATACCATCGGCGACACCCACCTGTCTCTGGGGAGCAACAAGCCCATGGACGTGTTTGGCGGGGCCTGGGCGGGCTATGTGGAAAAGCTGGCCCGGGGCCTGTCGGTCCTCCGGCCCGAGGACACCCTGGTCATCGCCGGGGACGTCTCCTGGGGCATGAGCCTGGAGGAATCCGCCGCCGACTTTGCCTGGCTGGACGCCCTGCCGGGCACCAAGATCCTGATGAAGGGCAACCACGACTACTGGTGGAACACGGCGGCCAAAATGACCCGCTTTTTTGAGGAGAAGGGCTTCCACAGCCTGAAAATTCTCCACAACAACTGCCATCTCTACGGGGAGACCGCCCTCTGCGGCACCCGGGGGTGGTTCTATGAGGAGGACAAGGCCGGCCAGAGCCAAAAGGTGTTTAGCCGCGAGCTCATGCGGCTGGAGACCTCTTTGAAAGCTGCCGGAGACCGGGAGAAGCTCTGCTTTCTCCACTATCCCCCTTACTACACCGGCTACTGCTGCGAGCCCATCCTGGCCTTGCTGGAACAGTACCGGGTGAAGACCTGCTATTACGGCCATCTCCACGGGGCCAGCCACCGTCTGGCCCTGCAGGGGGAGCGAAACGGAGTGGCATATCGTCTGGTCTCGGCGGATTATCTAAACTTTTGTCCAGAAAAAGTCTTGGAATAAGGAAAAAAAGGCTGGTAATTCTGGAAAGAATCTGATAATATAGCCTATACATACTGCAATACAATGCCTTTTCAGGCTCTCCAAGGAGTAAAAAGGCGTTTCACAGGAGGAAAAAAGGACATGAATGTCAAGAGCGTTGTAGAAAACAAAGAGAAGTACGAGGTCGAACTGACCGTTGAAGTCAGCCAGGAAGAGTTCGAAGCTGGCCTGGACAAGGTCTACCGCAAGAGCCGCGGCAACATCTCGGTCCCCGGGTTCCGTAAGGGCAAGGCCCCCCGTAAGGTCATCGAGGGTATGTACGGCGCCGGGGTGTTCTATGAAGACGCCATCGAGGAAATCTATCCCCAGGCCTGCATGGAGGCCATCCAGGAGAAGGGCCTGGACTCCGTCGCTCCCCCCAAGGTGGAGATCACCGAGCTGGGGAAGGAGGGCTTCACCTTTAAGGCCATCGTCACTGTTCGTCCCGAGATCACCCTGAAGCAGTATAAGGGCCTGGAGGCCGACAAGGTTCTGCCCACCGTCACCGAAGCCGCCGTGGAGAACGAACTGAAGCAGTACGTAGAGCGCGCCACCCAGCTGGAGCCCGTGGACCGGGCCGCCGAGATGGGCGACAGCGTGGTCATGGACTACGTTGGCACCAAGGAAGGCGTGGCTTTTGACGGCGGCAGCGCCAAGGGTTATGAGCTGGCCCTGGGCTCCCACACCTTCATCCCCGGTTTCGAGGAGCAGGTGGTGGGCATGAAGGCCGGCGAGGAGAAGACCATCGACCTGACCTTCCCCGAGGAGTATCACGCCGCCGATCTGGCCGGTCAGCCCGTCCAGTTCAAGGTGACCTGCATCGAGATCAAGGAGAAGAAGGCACCCGCCATCGACGACGAGTTCGCCAAGGATGTCTCCGAGTTTGAGACCCTGGCTGAGTTTAAGGACGACCTGAAGCAGAAGATCGTGGACCGCAACATGGCCCAGAGCGAGGCCAAGTTCCGTCAGGCTCTGCTGGCCCAGATGTGTGACCAGGTAGACATCGAGATCCCCGAGGCCATGATTGAGGCCCAGATCGACCAACTGGTGAACAGCTACGCCTCCCGTCTGGAGCAGCAGGGCATCAGCATGGAGATGTATCTGCAGTACATGCAGATGGATGTGAGCAAGCTCCGTGAGGACCTGAAGGAGCCCGCCGTCACCCAGATCAAGCAGCAGCTTGCCCTGGATGCTGTGGTGGCTGCCGAGGAAATCGTGGTGACCGACGAGGACGTGGACGAGGAGGTCAAGAAGGCCGCCGCCAACCTGAACGTCCCCTATGAGCGGGTGGTAGAGGGCCTGGACCGCGAGGGCCTGAAGGCCGACCTGGCCCGCGACCGGGCCATGGCCGTTGTGGCCACCTCCGCCAAGCCCCACCTGATTGCCGCTGAGGCCGACGACGGTGAGATCAAGGTCACCGAAGTCACCAAGGACGACGGGAAGGAAGAGGCCGCCGAGGAAAAAGCGGAGGAGAAGGCCGAGGAAAAGCCCAAGAAGCGCACCACCAAGGCCAAGAAGACCGAGGAGGCCGGCGCAGAGGGCGAGGAAAAGAAGCCCGCTGCCAAGAAGACCAGAGCAAAGAAGACCACCGCAGAGGGCGAAGAAGCCCCCAAGAAGACCACCCGCAAGAAAAAGGCTGAAGAGCCCAAGGGTGAGGAATAATTTTCCGTCAGGCGGGCATACTGTGCTCTGAATGGAAAAGGAGATCAAGCTATGAGTTTAGTGCCCTATGTAGTCGAACAAACCAACCGGGGAGAACGGTCTTACGACATTTTCTCCCGCTTACTCAACGACCGGATCATCTTCCTGTCGGAAGAGGTGAACGATACCACAGCCAGCCTTGTGGTGGCCCAGCTGCTGTATCTGGAGTCTCAGAACCCGGACCAGGATATCCAGTTTTATATCAACAGCCCCGGCGGTTCCGTCACCGCGGGAATGGCCATCTACGACACCATGCAGTACATCAAGTGTGATGTCTCCACCATCTGCATCGGCATGGCTGCCAGCATGGGCGCCTTCCTTCTGGCCGCAGGGACCAAGGGAAAGCGGATGGCTCTGCCCAACGCGGAGATTATGATCCACCAGCCCTCGGCTGGAACCCAGGGTCAGATTACAGACATGGCCATTCACCTGAAGCGCCTGGAAGTGATCAAAAAGCGTATGAATCATATCCTTTCGGAAAACACCGGAAAGCCCCTGGATGTGGTCACCGCCGACTGCGAGCGGGACAACTTTATGTCCGCCCAGGAGGCCATGGAATATGGTCTCATTGATAAAGTGATCGATACGCGCTGATGTGACAGAAAAAAAGGGGGGCGTCGGTCCCCCCTTTTTTCCTGTGTTAGAAAGAGGTGAAACGGCTTTGTCCAAAAACGAAGAAAAACGAGCGGTTCGCTGCTCCTTCTGCGGCAAGCACCAGGATCAGGTGGCCAAAATCATCGCCGGTCCCGGCGCCTACATTTGTAACGAGTGTGTCCATCTCTGCATGGATATTCTGGATAACATGACGCCGCCGGAGGAGCAGCTGGCGAAGTCCGATGTGCCGGAGACCATTCCCAGCCCCAGGGAGATCAAGGCTTATCTGGACGACTATGTCATCGGCCAGGACGCGGCTAAGGTGGCCCTGTCCGTGGCAGTGTATAACCATTACAAGCGGATCTATTTCGGCGGCGGGGAGGATGTGGAGCTGCAAAAGAGCAACATCCTCCTGCTGGGCCCCACCGGCAGCGGCAAGACCCTGCTGGCCCAGACCCTGGCTAAGATCCTGAATGTCCCCTTCGCCATCGCCGACGCCACCACCCTCACCGAGGCCGGCTACGTGGGCGACGACGTGGAAAATATTCTCCTGCGCCTGGTTCAGGCCGCGGATTACGACATTGAGCAGGCCGAGCGGGGCATTATTTACATCGATGAGATGGATAAAATCGCCCGAAAGAGTGAAAATACCACCATCACCCGGGACGTATCCGGCGAGGGCGTCCAGCAGGCTCTGCTGAAAATTCTGGAGGGCACAGTGGCAAACGTCCCTCCCCAGGGTGGACGGAAGCACCCCCACCAGGAGTTCATCCAGGTGGATACCAAGAATATCCTCTTCATCTGCGGCGGCGCCTTTGACGGCGTGGAAAAGATCATCGAAAAGCGGGTCACCCAGAAGGGGATCGGCTTCGGCGCGGAGATCAAGAGCAAGGCCGAGCTGGAGCAGAGCAACATTCTGGGGAAGATCCAGCCCCACGACCTGCTGAAGTTCGGTATCATCCCCGAGCTGGTGGGCCGCCTGCCGGTGATCACCGCTCTGTCCCCTCTGAGCCGGGAGGATTTGGTGAGAATTCTCACCGAACCCAAAAACGCCCTGGTAAAGCAGTATCGAAAGCTGCTGGAGTATGACATGGTGGACCTGGTCTTTACCTCCGGCGCCCTGGAGGCTGTGGCCGACAAGTCCGTGGAACGGGGCATCGGTGCCAGAGGCCTGCGGGCTGTGCTGGAAGAGCTGATGACCCAGATCATGTATGACATCCCTTCGGACGCCTCGATTGTAGAGGTGGATATCACCCCCGAAAGCGTCAAGGACGGGGCGGAGCCCGTGCTGATCCGGGACCCCGAGCGGGCCTGCCGGCCCCAACTGGGCGCCGCGGCCCTGCGGGCGCAAAACGGCGGCTTGGCCCACCAGGACGGGACCGCGTGATCCCTGCGCCGGGGCCTGCAAAACCCAATAGCTGTATCACAGGGCGGAGGGGGAAACTTCTCCGCCCTTCGTGCCCTTCCTTCTCTGAGGGCGCTTATGGCTTGTATCCGTCTTCCAGCCCCTGGGCTGGGAGATTCCAACCCCTGTTTCTTTTGAAAGGAAGTGAATCGGTTTGCCGGAAGAAGAAAAGAATGAAATGCTGGAGACCTTACCTGCTCTGGCCCTGCGGGGCCTGACGGTTTATCCCAAAATGATGGTCCACTTTGACGTGGGCCGGGAAGCCTCGGTGAAGGCCATCGAGGAATCCATGTCCTCCAACACCCCAATTTTCCTGGTGGCCCAGAAGGACATCCGGGTGGAGGCCCCTGACCGGAATCATCTCTTTGACGTGGGTACCGTGTCGGTGGTCCGTCAGATCCTCCGTCTGCCGGGCAAAACCATCCGGGTGATGGTGGAGGGCCAATACCGAGCCCGCCTCCATGACCTCATCCAGACCGACCCCTATCTGGTGGCCAAGGTGGAACGGGCGGAGTCGGACCAGAGCTATGAGGGAAAGAGCAATTCCCTCCGGGCTGAGGCGGCGGTCCGCCAGGCCTATGAGCTCTTTGACCGCTACAGTGAGCTGGCCCCGAAAAACGCCTCGGCAGAAATGCTCATGAACATCATGTCCAGCGAGGACGCCGGCTATATCGCCGACTTTATCGCCCAAAACGTCTCCATGCGGGTGCTGGACAAGCAGTCCATCCTGGACGAGCTGCGGCCGGTCCAGCGGCTGAATAAAATGAACCGCCTCCTCCGCCGGGAGGTGGAGATCCTGGAAATGGAGCAGAGCATCCAGCGCCGGGTCCAGGAGAACATGACCCAGAACCAGAAGGACGCCTTCCTGCGGGAGCAGGTCCGGGTGATCCAGGAGGAGCTGGGGGAGGACGGCGACAACGAGATCGCCGCCTACCGCCGGCAGATCGCCGACGCCCATTTGCCGGAAGAGGTGGAGAATAAGCTCCTCAAGGAGGTCATCCACCTGGAAAAGCAGCCCTTTGGCTCGGCGGAGGCCTCGGTGCTGCGGAACTATCTGGACGTGTGCCTGGAGCTGCCTTGGACCAAGATCTCCAAGGAGCGGGTGAACGTCCAGGCCGCCCGGAAGATCCTGGACGCCGACCACTTTGGCCTGGAAAAGGTCAAGGAGCGGATTTTAGAGTTCCTGGCGGTCAAGCAGTTGGCCCCCGATCTGAAAGGGCAGATCATCTGCCTGGTGGGCCCCCCCGGCGTGGGCAAGACCTCCATCGGCATGTCCATGGCCCGGGCCATGAACCGGAAGCTGGCCCGGATCTCCCTGGGCGGCGTCCATGACGAGGCTGATATCCGGGGCCACCGGAAGACCTATGTGGGAGCCATGCCCGGCCGGATCATCAACGCCATCCGCCAGGCGGGCACCAAAAACCCCCTCCTTCTGCTGGATGAGATCGACAAACTGGGCAGCGACATGCGGGGGGACCCCGCCGCCGCCCTGCTGGAGGTGCTGGACAGCGAGCAGAACAGCACCTTCCGGGACCACTTCGTGGAGCTCCCCTTTGACCTGTCTGATGTGCTCTTCATCACCACGGCCAACACCACCGCCACCATCCCCAAGCCCCTGCTGGACCGGATGGAGGTCATCGAGCTGCCCAGCTACACCGACGAGGAAAAGCTCCAAATCGCCAAAAACCACCTGTTGCCCAAGCAGCTCAAGCGCCACGGCCTGAAAAAGAGCCAGCTGAAGCTCACCGACGACGCCATCCGGGAGGTCATCGTGTCCTACACCCGGGAGTCCGGCGTCCGGATTCTGGAGCGGGAGCTGGGCAGCCTATGCCGGAAGGTGGCCATGGGGATCGTCTCGGAGGAGTATAAGCAGGCTAAGGTCACCGGGGATAACCTGGAGAACTTCCTGGGTCCCCGGAAATTCCACCCCGAGAAGAACGGCCTGGAAAACCAGGTGGGCCTGGTCAACGGCCTGGCCTGGACCTCGGTGGGTGGCACCCTGCTGGAGGCCGAGGTCAACGTGGTCCCCGGCAGCGGCAAGGTGGAGCTCACCGGCAACCTGGGCAACGTGATGAAGGAGTCGGCCCGAGCGGCTTTCACTTATATCCGCAGCCGGGCCAAGGAGCTGGGAGTGGAGCCCGACTTCTACAAGGAGAAGGACATCCACATCCACTTCCCCGAGGGCGCGGTGCCCAAGGACGGCCCCTCCGCCGGGGTCACCATCACCACCGCCATGGTCTCCGCCCTGACAGGCATCCCCGTCCGGGGGGATGTGGCCATGACGGGAGAGGTCACCCTGCGGGGCCGGGTGCTGCCCATTGGCGGCCTGCGGGAGAAATCCATGGCCGCCCTGCGCAACGGCATCCACACGGTGATCCTTCCCAAGGACAACGAGACCGACCTGGAGGAGATCGACCAGACGGTGCGCAACGCCCTCCAGTTTATCCCTGTCGCCCACGTGGATCAGGTGCTGGCCAACGCTTTGGAGCGGCCGCCCCTGGCCCAGCCGGAGGAGCAGACCGACAACGCCCCCCTGGGCGGCGCCGGCACCAGCGCCCGGGCTTCGGTGCCCCAGGCATAAGAGGTAATCCATGAAATTCAACACACAAAACGCGGAGTTTGTTCTCTCCGCGGCGAAAATGGCAGACTGTCCCCGGGACAGTCTGCCCCAGATCGCCTTTGCCGGGCGGTCTAACGTGGGGAAGTCCTCGGTGATCAACCGCCTGCTCAACCGGAAGAATTTCGCCCGGGTGGGCTCGGCCCCCGGCAAGACCACCCACATCAACTACTTCCGCATCGACAAAAAGGTCTACTTTGTGGACCTGCCAGGCTATGGCTACGCCAAGGTCTCCAAGCAGGAGCGGGCCCGGTGGGGAAAGCTCATTGAGCAGTGGTTTGCCGACCCCAGCCTGCTCACCTTAGGCATCCTCATCGTGGATCTGCGCCACAAGCCCACCGCCGACGACTGCGTCATGGCCCAGTGGTTTAAGGACTCGGGCAAGCCCTTCGTGGTGGTGGCCAACAAGCACGACAAGATCAAAAAGAGCCAGTGGGAGCCCAACCTGGCCCAGATCCGCCAGACCCTGGCCCTGGACGAGGCCACGCCCGTGATCTCCTTCTCCGCCGAAAAGGGCCTGGGGAAGGAAGAACTGCTGGGCGTTATCCTGGACCACATGCGCGGCGGAGACGATCCCGACTAATACTATGATTCCATAAAAACGAGGTTTTTATGGAATCAGCAACGCGAAGGCGTTGCACTTTTCAGCGGCAAAGCCACTGAAAAGACGTCTTATACATCATTCGACGCACCTGTGGTGCTATAAAAAGCAGCCTTTTGCAAAGTCTGCTTTTTATCGAATGATAGTATAAAGAGAGAGACCCGGCCAGGGGCCGGAGAGGGAGGAATGTACATGAAACGGATTTGGGGACTGTTCCTCTACGCCATTCTGGCCGGCTTCTGCATCGGCCTGGGGGGCACGGTTTTTTTGCGGCTGAAGGACGCATTTCCCGGCGGCAACGTGGTGGGAGCCCTGCTCTTCACCATCGGCCTGTTCACCGTCTGCACCCGGGGCTACGCCCTGTTCACCGGCAAGGCCTGCTACCTGTTTGACAACCCCTTGCCCCACTATCTGCTGGACCTGGTGGTCTTCTGGGTGGGAAACCTGCTGGGGGCCATGCTCATCGCCGGTCTGGAAAACCTGACGGGGATCACCGGGACCGAGGTGGGGATCAATGTCACCGCCGCCAGCCTGGTGGAAGGGAAGATGAATGGGACCTACCTGAGCCTGTTTGTGCTGGGCATCCTCTGTAACATCTGCATCTTCATTGCGGTGAACGGCTACGCCAAGAATCCCCATGAGGTGGGGAAATACCTGGCGCTGTTTTTAGGGGTCTCGGTCTTTATCCTCTGCGGCACGGAGCATAGCGTGGCCGACATGTATTACTGGTCGGTCTCCGGGGTGCTCTACGACCAGCCGGGGGAGTCGCTGCTGCGGATTGGGATCATCTCCCTGGGGAACGTCGTGGGCGGCGTGTTTCTGCCCCTGGTGGAGAAATGGAAGGCCCATTTGGACCAAGCAGCCAGCTGAATACATAGCAAAGCCGAGGCCCGAAAGGGCCTCGGCTTTCTGGTTGGGAGGCCGCCCAAAGCCTGGCACAGGGGGAATTCTTTGGGGAAGGCCTTGCTTTGTCCGCCAAGGGCGTTATAATAGAGGGACGCGCAACGCGCGAAGGCGGAAGAAAGGAGGCGTGTCTCCGCTCCGGCGGAGGAGGGACATGAAAAGAAAAAACGATTTGCGGCAGGGGGTTCTCTGGAAACAGATCCTCCTGTTTGCCTTGCCCATTGCGGCCACCAGCATGCTTCAGCAGCTCTTCAACTCCGCCGATGTGGCGGTGGTGGGGCGGTTTTCTGCCCATCGGGAGCTGGCCCTGGCGGCGGTGGGGAGCACGACCTCCATTGTGAATCTCTACATCACCATTTTCACCGGCCTGGCCGTGGGGGCCAACGTGGTGGTGGCCCGGCTGATTGGGGCCGAGGAGGAGGAGAAAGCCCAGCGGGCGGTCCACACGGCCCTGGTGCTGTCGGTGATTTTTGGGTTTGCGATGATGGGGATCGGCGAGTGTATGGCCGGCCCGCTGTTAGAGTGGATGGACACCCCCGAGGACATCATCGGCCTGGCCAAACAGTACCTGCAAATTTTCCTGCTGGGGGCCGTCTTCCAGATGGTGTATAACTTCGAGGCCGCCATCCTGCGGGCCAACGGCGACACCCGGCGGCCTCTAACCTGCTTGGCCTTTTCCGGGGCGCTGAACGTAGTACTGAACCTGATCTTCGTGATCTTCTGCGGCTTGGAGGTGGCCGGGGTGGCCCTGGCCACGGTGATCGCCGACGGGGTGGGGGCAGGGCTGCTGTGGTACTACCTGCGCCGGGAGACCGGCCCCATTCGGGTGGAGCCCGCCCTGCTGCGGATGGACCGGAAGCTCCTGGGGAACCTGCTGTACATCGGCGTCCCGGCGGCCATCCAGGGGATGATGTTCAACATCGCCAACGTCATCATCCAGTCGGGCATCAACCGCTTGGGCTCCCAGGTGGTGGCGGCCTCCACCATCGGGGTCACCGCCGAGATCTTTGTCTACTACCTGATTAACAGCTTCGGCCAGGCCAGCATGACCTTCACCAGCCAGAACTACGGGGCGGGGAACCTCCACCGGTGCCGCAGCGCCACCCGGTGGTGCAGCCTGCTGGAGATTCTCTCATCAGAGGCATTCGCCCTGCTGCTGGTGGCCTTTGGCCTCCCCTTTGCGGCGCTGTACACCCCGGAGCACGCCATCGCCCTGCTGGCGGTGACCCGGATGACCTGGGTGCTGCCCTTCGAGATCTTCAACACCATCATTGAGATCCTATCCGGCACCCTGCGGGGCCTGGGCTATTCCTTCGTCCCCACCATCCTCTGCGCCGTTTTTGTCTGCGGCCTGCGAATTGTCTGGGTGGCCTTTGTCTTCCCGCTCATGCCCACCTTCCAGGGGCTTCTGCTGGTCTATCCCGCCAGCTGGGTGGCGGCGGGCGCGGCGCTAATTGTGGCCTACTGGGTTCTGAAAAAGAGGATGCTGACGGAAAAAGCGCCGGGGATGGAGGGCGCTTGATCTATTGCCAGGTTGCGTGGGTGGGGCTATTACCGACGCTGTGGAACCCTCAACGCTCGCCCTCATCCGACCCGGCCCCTACGGGTCCGGCCCACTTTCCCCTACGTCCTCTGTGACCGGAATACCCTGGAGAAGCCCATGGCACAGCGGATCGAAAAATACAGGCATATTAAACTGCTGGACATTGGAAAGTTTCCCCTTGTGGGGGAATTCTTGGTTCTCTGAGATGTTGAAACAGAAAGAATCACCGCCCTGCTTCGGCAGGGTGTTTTTTCGGTCAAGACGAATGGAAAGGAAAAAATTAAGATAGAACCCCCGGGCCTCCTGTGCTATAATCAGAGCAAGATTGCGCGCATGTTGGGAGGAAGTTCGTTTATGATAAAAGTATTATTCGTCTGCCACGGCAACATCTGCCGCAGCCCCATGGCCCAGTACATCTTTTGCCAGCGGGCGGCGGCCCGAGGGATGGAGGTGGCGGCGGAGTCGGCAGCCACCAGCCGGGAGGAGATCGGGAACCCGGTGTATCCGCCGGCGCAGCGGAAGCTGCGGCAGATGGGGGTGCCCTTTGGAGACCACCGGGCGGTGCAGATGACCAAGGCCGACTATGAAAACTATGACCTGCTGCTGGCCATGGACAGCGCCAACGTGCGGAACATGAAGGCCATTGCCGGGGGAGATCCCCAGGGGAAAATCCGTCGGCTGCTGGAGTATGGGAAACAGCCCCGGGACATCGCCGACCCCTGGTACACGGGGAATTTCGACGCCACCTATGAGGATCTTGTGGAGGGCTGCGAGGGCCTGCTGGACGAACTGGAGGGGGGCAGGAAAATTCCTGCGGAATCCGTATGATTTCCTGGGGATTTAGGCACACTATCTCAGTAGAGCGCCACTTGCGCTGGGAAGGAGTTTTGCCCCATGAACGTAAAAGTGATCGACGGCTGCATCAGTTGCGGCCTGTGCACCGAGGAACACCCCGACCTGTTCCATATGAACGATGAGGGGATCGCCGAGGCGGTGGGACCGGTGCCCGCCGGAGAGGAAGAGAAGGCCCGCCAGGCGGCGGAGGACTGTCCGGTGAGCGTGATTATCGTGGAGGAATGAGAAAAACCCCGCGCTCCGTCAGAGGGATCTGGCGGGCGCGGGGTTTGCAGTTTGTTGGGTGGGTTCGGATCGAAGGGCGGGGCGCACTTATTCGCTGAACATGGGGGTGGAGAGATACCGGTCGCCGGTATCCGGCAGCAGGACCACAATGGTCTTGCCCTTGTTCTCCGGCCGTTTGGCCACCTGGACGGCAGCCCACAGGGCGGCGCCGGAGGAGATGCCTACCAGAACGCCCTCCTTGCGGCCGATCTGACGGCCGGCAGCGTAGGCGTCTTCGTCGGTGACGGGGATGATCTCGTCATAGACCTGGGTGTTGAGGACCTTGGGCACGAAGTTGGCTCCGATGCCCTGGAGGCCGTGGGGGCCGGCCACGCCCTTGCTCAGCAGGGGAGAGGAGGCGGGCTCCACGGCGATCACCTTCACGTTGGGATTCTGGGACTTCAGATATTCGCCGGTGCCGGTGATGGTGCCGCCGGTGCCGACGCCGGCCACGAAGCAGTCCACCTTGCCCTGGGTGTCCTCCCAGATCTCGGGGCCGGTGGTGGCCCGGTGGGCGGCGGCGTTGGCGGGGTTGTCAAACTGGCCGGGGATGAAAGAGGCGGGGATTTCCCGGGCCAGTTCCTCGGCCTTTTCAATGGAGCCTGCTATGCCCTTGGCCCCGGGGGTGAGGACCAGCTCGGCCCCATAGGCGCTCATCAGCAGACGGCGCTCCATGCTCATGGTGTCGGGCATGACGATGATGGTTCGGTAGCCACGGGTGGCGGCCACCACGGCCAGGCCGATGCCGGTGTTGCCGGAGGTGGGCTCGATGATCACCGAGCCGGGCTTCAGCAGACCTTTGGCCTCGGCGTCGTCAAGCATGGCCTTGGCCACCCGGTCCTTGGCCGACCCGGCGGGGTTCAGGTATTCCAGCTTGGCCAGCAGGGTGGCTTCCAGCCCTTCGGCCTGTTCAATCTGCCGCAGCTCCAACAGGGGGGTTCCGCCGATGAGCTCTTCCACAGAGGTATAAATCTTACGCATAGCAGCCTCCTTACGCATTTCACATTATATAATGGTATCATATGCCTCCCGCTTTGGTTTGTCAAGGTGAGCAGGGCCACAGCTGTCTTTCTCAGAACATTCAAGTTTAAGGGCGAAAAATTCTTTCTTGCCCGCGAAGAATCTTCGTGGAAAATCACATCCAAACATCAATGAAGCTGATTTTCAATCGACCAATGCTTTCGGACCGCATATGCAAATTGGTTAAGATTGCTCAAAGAAGAGATATAATATCTTTTTTCGGTAGATGTTTTTCCTGCCCTTGTGACGGTGCTTTTCACCATCCCCACAGAGCAAAGGCTATCCCAGTCTTCTGCCTCGGGCAGCCAAGACAAATCCTTAAGCAGACGATATTCTCGTTTTTCAATGCGGCCATGGCCTTTTTCTTTCGTAACAAGCACGGGCAATTCTTCGGAAAAGCTATCGAAATGTAGGGAAATATTGTTCCACAAACCAGGCTGATTTTACTTATGATAGGCTTTATGACTTTTGTTGCCGCTACCGCAGATTGTTTTCCAGTCCACTGCAATAACAGAACCTTTTTGACGGTTGCAGGAAAGCAGTCATACAGGCATTCCGAAAGCGCTTCGGGGGTTAATTGTTCAAAAACTCCCCGAAACGTATCGCTGTCTGGGATCTCATTTGGAAGTTCAAGAAACTGGCTCAACACGTCCTGCCTCTGTATTCCGAATTCCTCCATATCGGCAAAATCGTCTCCATCGCAAATCAGGGTGCATAGTCCGATTATATGGCGAATATTCTCTCGATCTGTCCCCCGGGGATCTTCTACTTTCGCCAATCTCGATTTCAATTTTTCTATTTTCATAGCTATATTCTAACATATTGCAGGTCCTTTTTAAATGCTGTTGCCCTGACATCTGATACCTACTTCTGGAACGAAACACGGATAGAGGTGTGTCGTTTTGAGAGATTTACAGGCTGCTTTTCACACCATTTTATATAAAGTATATTTTATGAATGATATTCTTCGCATATTGTCACTCGTTTTTGGTTATTTTTCAAAAATTCATCAATATGTCGGCTATTTCTACAAAATTCCAATATTTTTGCGTCATTTTCCATAAATCCCTTGATTTTCTTCCTGCAAATTAGTAAAATAACTAATAAAGGAGGTTGTGCCTATGGATCGACGTTCCAAATTCCTGATC
>JALERU010000015.1 GCA_022764045.1 Clostridiales bacterium
CATCAGTCAGCTGCGCTGACAGCTTCCCCCCAAGGGGAAGCCTACGCTATTAGGCTACGTTGTGGTTTTTGCTACGGTAGGTTTCTACAGTAAGCCTCTCAGGGCTTGCCAATCGCCTTCCCCTGGGGGGGAAGGTGGGCCGGCGAAGCCGGGTCGGATGAGGGCGAGCCTTGAGGATTCCACAGCGTAGGTAATAGACGCACCCACCCCCTCCCGAAGGGTACGCACCCACGCCCCTGCGCGCCCAGCCGGTGGGCGCGCCTTGGACGGTCTACCAATGAGAGGGCCACAGGCCGCTTAATCATGCAAGAACACCTGCCCCACAGGTTTCAGAAAACCAGAGAAGGGGGTTCCAAGGGGGAGGAAACTCCTCCCCCTTGGCCTTCTTTCCCCCATTTCTTTGGAAGAAATGGGGCCCCAGCCGGGTAGGCTGCCCGCCCGGCGAGGGCAAACCACGGCGCAGTGTGCGCCACGGCCCCACAAGGGCCGGCCCACCCCCGTGGAAGGTTTCCACCCATCCACCCCCCAGTGCGCTACGCACCCCAATGGAGGAACACCCATGCAACACCAAATCCAAGTCCTCGACCCCCACGTGGCCGACCTCATCGCCGCCGGCGAAGTGGTGGAGCGCCCCGCCTCGGTGGTCAAGGAGTTAGTTGAAAACGCCATCGACGCCGGAGCCCGCACCGTCACAGTGGAGATCCAGCGAGGCGGCATGGCCATGATCCGGGTCACCGACGACGGCGCCGGCATCCCCGCCGACCAGTGCCGCACGGCCTTTCTCCGCCACGCCACCAGCAAGCTCCGCTCGGCCCAGGACCTGGCCGCCATCGGCACCCTGGGCTTCCGGGGGGAGGCGTTGGCCGCCATCTCCTCGGTCTCCCGGATGGAGCTCTTCACCCGCACGGCGGAGGAGACCCTGGGCACCTCCCTCACCTTAGAGGGGGGCGAGGTCCTCTCCCAGGAGCCCGCCGGCTGCCCCTTGGGCACCACCATGGTGGTCCGGGATCTCTTTTACAACACTCCCGCCCGGCTGAAATTCATGAAGCGGGACGCCGCCGAGGGGGCCGCCGTCTTCTCCCTGGTGCAGAAGCTGGCCCTGTCCCACCCGGAGGTCTCCCTGAAATTCCTCCGGGACGGCAAGCAGGACCTGATGACCCCCGGCGACGGCAAGCTCCAGTCGGCCCTTTACGCCGTCCTGGGCCGGGACATGGCCCTGGGCTTTACTCCGGTGAAGGGGGAGGGGGAGGACATCACCGTCACCGGTTTCGTCTCCCTGCCCGCCTGCTGCCGGGGCAGCCGGAGCTATCAGTTCTTCTTCGTCAACGGCCGCCAGGTAAAGTCCAAGCTCCTCATGGCCGCCCTGGAGCGGGCCTATGAAAACCAGAAAATGGTGGGAAAATTCCCCGGCTGCGTCCTCCAGCTCCAGGTGAAGGCCAGCACCGTGGACGTGAACGTCCACCCGGCCAAGACCGAGGTGAAGTTCCTCTATGAGCGCAAGGCCTTTGACGGGGTCTATTACGCCGTCCTCTCCGCCTTAAATGGGGAAGACCGCCACCCCGCCATGGCCTTCTCCTCCCCTGCCAAGGCCCCCACCCCGGCCCCCAAGGCCCCGGAAAAACAGGGGGGCTTCGAGCAGATGTCGGCCCAGGAATTCCGGGCCAGACAGGCCCTCCGGGACGCCGCTGCGGCCTCCCTTCTGCGGCCGGTGGAGAAGGCGTACACCCCTGTATACACCCCTTCCCCCGGAAAAATCCCCGACTTTTCCCCAGAATCCGCCGGAAAATCCACCGATTTGGGGAGAAATGTGGATAAACCGGTGGAAAATGTTGAAAACTCCCGGGGAAAGGTGGAAATCTTCCCCCGTACACCTGTGGATACACCCCCTCCCCCGCCCCCCAGGCCGGCAGCGCCAACCCCCTCCCCTGCCCCGCCGGCGGCGCCGGAGGAAGCCCAGACCCCGCCGCCAGTGGAAGGGAAAGAGGAAGTCCCCTGGCGGCTGGCCGGGGAGATCCTTCAAACCTATCTCATCGTGGAGCAAGGGGATGAGATCCACTTCATCGACAAGCACGCCGCCCACGAGCGGATGAACTTTGATCGGATGAAGGCCGCCGGCTACCAGCCCATGGCCCAGACCCTTCTGGCCCCGGTGGTCTTCACCCCGCCCCCTGAGGAGGGGGAGGCCCTGCTGGACAACCTCCCCCTGCTCTCCCGCTTCGGCTTCGCCTGCGAGGAGTTCGGCGGCGGGGCCCTGGTGGTCCGGGAGATCCCAGACTACTTGGAGCCCGGCCAGGTGGAGCCCGCCCTGTGCGAGATCGCCGGCCAGCTCCTCTCCGGCGCCGGCGCCGACCCCCAGGCGGCCCGGGACGCCGTCCTCCACACCATGGCCTGCAAGGCCGCGGTGAAGGGAGGCCAGAAGAATTCCCGGGAGGAGCTGCTGGTGGTGGTCCGGGAGGTCATGGCCGGGCATGTGAAATACTGCCCCCACGGGCGTCCGGTGGCCATTACCATGACCCGGGGGCAATTAGAGCGGCAGTTTAAGCGCAGTTGAATGGACAGATGGGGGAAAAGGTGGTAGAATAGGTGGGAAATTTGGAGGATGTGGCAACGATACCCTTCTACCTGCCGATATTCCACATCGCCCCCTCATCCGTCACCTTCGGTGACAGCTTCCCCCCGAGGGGAAGCCTACGCTACTACGGTACGTTGGGAGTATTACTGGGGTATTTTTCTACATAAGCCATACAGGTTTTGCCAACGCCTTCCCCTGGGGGGGAAGGTGGGCCGGCGAAGCCGGGTCGGATGAGGGCGAGCGTTGAGGATCCCACGGCGTTGGTAATAGACGCACTACCCCCCCAAAAAGGTCCCCAACCACCCACCCCAGCCCGTCCAAGCCGGTGGGCGGGCCCGTAGCGCCTTGAGTGCATGGGCCGCATGAGCGCCCGCAGGTGCCATGGAAGGGAGCAACCGGGCGCAGCCCGGCTCTTAGCGAGTCCCAGGCCAGTCAATCCCGCCGGACCGAATCCCAACAGCCCAGGATACCCCCACGAGGTGATGTGATGGAAACCACCCCCCAAAAACTCATCGTCATCTGCGGCCCCACCGCCACCGGCAAAACCCGTCTGGGCGTCGCCCTGGCCCAGCGCCTGAACGGCGAGGTGGTCTCCGCCGACTCCATGCAGGTCTACCGGGACATGGCCATCGGCACTGCCCGCCCCACGGCGGAGGAGATGGCCGGCGTCCCCCACCACATGATGGGGATCGCCGACCCCGCAGAGAATTACAGCGTGGCCCGGTACGTCCGGGAGGCCACCGCCTGCGTGGAGGATATCTTCCGCCGGGGCAGGCAGCCCATTGTGGTGGGGGGCACGGGACTGTACATCGACGCCCTGTGCCAGGGGCGGGAATTTTCCGACTTCCGGCCCGCCGGCGCCCGGGCCCGGCTCCAGGCCCAAGCTGCTCAGGGCGGTTTGGGGGAACTGTGGGCCGACCTGCAGCGGATCGACCCCGAGGCCGCCCAAACCCTCCACCCCAACGACGAAAAGCGGATCATCCGGGCCCTGGAGGTCTGGTATGACACGGGCAAGACCATCTCCCAGCACAACCGGGAGACCAGGGACCTGCCCCCCCGCTATGAGGCTGTGACCATCGCCCTGACCTATCGGGACCGCCAAGACCTCTACCGCCGCATCGACCGGCGGGTGGACCAGATGATGGCCCGGGGGCTGGCCGACGAGGTCCGGGCCCTTCTGGCCGCCGGAGTGCCCCGGGAGGGCACCGCCATGCAGGCCATCGGCTATAAGGAGCTGGTCCAGGCGGTTTCCACCGGCGGCGACCTGGCCGCCGCAGCGGAGGAGATCAAGCTCCGCTCCCGGCAGTACGCCAAGCGCCAGCTCACCTGGTTCCGCCGGAACAAGGAAGCTAAATGGATATATTTGGAAAATAATCATGATTTTCCCAGTCTCGTTCAGGATTCGACAGAATTTCTGCGGGAAAAAGGATTACCATAGACGCACCCAAAAGATAAAGGAGTGCGTCACTATGCAACAGACACAAATGGCAGTACAACAGAGAAAGCGCAACTTACAGGATCTTCTCCTGTCCAAGCTGCGCCGCAGCCGGATGGGAGCCACCGTCTTTTTGGTCAACGGCTTCCAGATCCGGGGGGAGATCCGCGGGTTTGATTCCTTCGTGGTGGTCATCTACAGCGACGGAAAGCAGCAGATGGTGTACAAGCACGCCATCTCCACCGTGGTCCCCGAGCGGCCCTTGAGCTGGGAGGAGGAGGACCCGGACTAACCAAGAAAGGCTTGACTGTATGAAGCAACAGGGTTCCATCTTTACCAAACTGGCCGTCCCCCTGGCCATCGCAGCCATCGTGGTCTACTTGATCTACTCGGCCTGGGTGGGGGTCCGCGACCCCTATCAGTTCACCGTGGCCTACAGCGACACCATGGAGACCAGCGTGACCGCCACCGGATGGGTGGTCCGGTCCGAGCAGCCGGTGGCCGGAGCCGAGGGCGTGGTTCAACTGAAGCGAAACCAGGGGGAAAAGGTCGGCAAGGGCAAGGAGATTGCCGTGGTCTATCAGGACGAGAGTTATGTGGCAAACCAGGATGAGCTGCTCCAGGTGAAAACCGACCTGGGCGCCCTTCAGTACGCCACCTACAGCGAGTCCCCCTCGGGCTCGGCCCTGGAGGAGCAAATGCTCTCGGCCATGAAGAGCCTGCGGGTGGGGTCCTCCTCGGGGGGGTATAACAACCTGTCCGACCTCTCGGCCACCTACCGCAAGCTGGTGCTCCGGCGGGAATACCTGGTCTCCTCAGAGGCCACCGCCGCCATGGACCAGGCGGCAAACGCCCTGTTAGAGCGGTACAACGCCCTGCAAAGCAGTCAGGCCGGCGCCACCTCCATCGTGGCGGAAGAATCCGGTCTCTTCTCCTCCTATGTGGACGGCTACGAGTCTTTGCTGACCCCGGACAAGCTGGTGGGGCTCAGCCCCAAGGACTTAGAGGCCTTTTCCCAGCTCACCCCCCAGACCGACGCCAACGTGCTGGGGAAGCTGGTGACCGATTCCGTGTGGTACTACGCCGTTGTGGTTCCCGGAGAGAGCGCAGACAAGTTCTCCGTGGACAGCAAGGTGGATGTGTTCTTCAATTCCCTCTCCCAGTCCCTCCCCATGACCATCTACACCGTGGGGGAGGTGCAGGACGACCAAGTGGTGGTGGTCCTGCGGTCTTCCCAGGATGATGACAAGGCCGAGGATCTCCGCCAGGAGAGCGGCCGGGTGATTTTCCGCAGCAGCCAGGGCATCCGGGTTCCCAAGCAGGCCCTGCGGGTGACCGAAGAGGGAGAGCGGGGGGTCTATGTGGTCCTGTCCCAGAAGGCCCGGTTCCGGCCGGTGAGTATTCTGGCAGAGGACGAGACCAGCTACCTGGTCAAGGCCGCCCCGAAGAACGAGGAGGATACCAGAATTCTGCGCGCGGGAGACGAGGTTGTCTTAGCTTCTGAAGAATTATACGATGGAAAGGTGGTACGTTAAACCATGATAGAAACCAAGAGCTATGAGACCATTGCGGCCAACGTGGCCGCGGTGCGGGAGACCATGCGCCAGGCCGCCCAGCGGGCCGGCCGGGACCCCGAGGAGGTCACTCTGGTGGCCGCCACCAAGGTGCAGACCTCAGACACCATCCGAAACGCCATCCAGGCGGGCATCACCGTCTGCGGCGAGAACCGGGTGCAGGAGCTGGTGGCCCACCTGGAGGACAACGCCTATGAGGGGGCCAAGGTCCACTTCATCGGGCACCTGCAGACCAACAAGGTCAAGTTCGTGGTGGGCAAGGTGGACATGATTGAGTCCATCGACTCGGTCCGCCTGATGGACGCCGTGGAAAAACAGGCAGCCAAGGTGGACGTGGTGCAGGACATCCTGCTGGAAGTGAACATTGGCGATGAGGAGAGCAAGGGCGGCGCAGACCGCCAGGAAATCCTGGACCTGGCCCAGCATGCCCTCCAGTGCCCCCATCTGCGGCTGCGCGGGATCATGTGTATCCCCCCTGCCACCGCCTCCGACGAAGAAAATCGTGGGTTTTTCCAAGAAACTTATCAGCTTTTTGTTGACATGAAGGAAAAATTAGGGGATAATGATTCTACTATTGACTGCCTTTCCATGGGCATGAGCGGAGATTACCCACTGGCCATTGAAGGTGGGTCCACCATGGTGCGGGTGGGCACGGCTCTCTTCGGCGCCCGTCCGCCTTGGCACCCCCAGGGATGAGGTCAACTTCGCCATACCATTTTTCACTAAATTTAGGGGGTTACTGTAACCATGGGATTCTTTGATGAACTCAAGCGCCTTACCCATCCGTATGAGGATGAAATGGAAGACGATTACGACGAAGAGGAAGACTACTACGAGGACGAGGACGAACCGGAAGATATGGACCCGCCGTCTCCCCCTCCCCGGGAAGAGCCCTCCCGCCGCCGGGAGCGAGAGTATCAGGAACCGCCCCGCCGCAACGCCGGCGGCAAGGTGGTGAATATCCACGCCACCACCCAGCTCCAGGTGGTCCTGGTGAAGCCGGAGCGCTATGAAAACGCCTCTGAGATTGCCGACCATCTGCGGGACAAGCGTACCGTGGTACTCAACCTGGAGAAGACCGAGAAAGAGGTGGCCCGCCGCTTGCTGGACTTCCTCTCGGGCGTGGCCTACGCCCAGGAGGGCAAGATCAAAAAGGTGGCCCTCCAGACCTACATCGTCACCCCCTATAACGTGGATATCATGGGTGACCTCATCGACGAACTGGAGAACAACGGCCTGTACTTCTAACCGAGCGCCGGCTATGAGACATTATACGAAAACTCGTTAAAAAACTTTCGTTTTTTTATCGCGCGAAGCGCGTCGAGTTTTGTATGAGACGGGGCGGTGCGAAGCACCGCCAGCACGCGTAGCGTGCGTGTTTCAAATGAAAGAATTTCATTTGAAATTAGTATTAGAAAGGGATAGGAGTGACCGATCATGTTAACACCCCAGGAAGCGGAATCCCATGTGTTTCCGAAAGCCTCTTTTGGCGGCTACAATATGCTCCAGGTGGACAACTTTTTGGACGGCCTGATTGAGGATTACCGCACCTTGTACCAAGAGAACATCTCTCTGAAAAACAAGCTGAAAGTCCTGGTGGATAAGGTCGAGGAATACCGCGCCACAGAGGACGCCATGCGCCTGACCCTTCACTCCGCCCAGAAAATGGCCGACGCCATGGTGAAGGAGGGCGAGGCCAAAAAGCAGGCCGCCATTGACCAGACGGTGGCGGCTGTGGAAGAGCGGAGCAAAGAGGTCCGCGCCCAGATGGAAAAAGAGGAGCAGGCCGTGCAGGCCCAGTTGGAGGCGGCCAAAAAGGACTTGGCCGACGAGGAGGCCCGTCTTTCCGCCGCCCGCACCGCTACCACCACCTACATCGCCCAGCTCAAGCAGCTTTACACCAATCAGATCCAGTATATCGGCAGCCTGTCTGACCTGACCGCGGAAACCGCCCAGGCCCAGCAGGCCGAGCCCGCCGCCCCCGCCGCGCCCCAGGAGGCTGCCGAGCAGCCTGTCCAGGAGCCCGTGGTCACCGTGCCTCCCGAGCGCCAGGAGGAAGTGGCCCAGGATATCGAGGCCTCCATGGCCAAGATTTTTGAGGGCCCCGCTGCCCCCGCCGCCCCCAGCGGTGACCTGGGCGACACCCGGGTCTTTGACCAGATCCAATTCGGCAAGGATTACGAGATCGAATAAACGCAGCAAAAAACGGAACCTGGCCGGATCTCCGGGCAGGTTCCGTTTTCTGTTTTATCAAAGAGAGCGCCCATAGAAAACTTCCCCTTACCCCTTTGGGGGACCAGGGTTACCAAATAAGGAGTGAACAGTCAACCATGTCTCAGGATTACAACGCAACCATCAATCTGCCAAAAACCGACTTCCCCATGCGGGCCGGCCTGCCCAAGAAGGAGCCCGAAATGCTCCGCCGCTGGAAGAAGCTGGACGTCTACGGCGAGCTGCTGAAGAAGAACCAGGGTAAGCCCCGCTTCTCCCTCCACGACGGCCCTCCCTTCTCCAACGGCGCCCTGCACATGGGCCACGCCCTGAATAAGTCCATCAAGGACATCATCATCCGCTCCCACGCCATGCGGGGCTACTGCACCCCCTACATCCCCGGCTGGGACAACCATGGCATGCCCATCGAGTCCGCCATCATCAAGCAGAATAAGCTCAACCGCAAGGAGATGCCCGTCACTGAGTTCCGCTCCGCCTGCCACGAGTTCGCCCAGCACTATGTGGACGTGCAGAGCGAGGGCTTCCAGCGCCTGGGGGCCATCGGCGACTGGGAGCACCCTTACCTGACCATGAACCCCTCCTTCGAGAGCGAAGAGGTGAAGGTCTTTGGGGAGATGTACAAGCGGGGCTATATCTACAAGGGCCTCAAGCCCGTCTATTGGTGCCCCCACGACGAGACCGCCCTGGCCGAGGCCGAGATCGAGTACCAGGACGACCCCTGCACCACCGTCTATGTGAAGTTCCCTCTCCACGACGACCAGGGGAAGCTGGCCGAGTATGACAAGAGCAAGATCTCCTTCGTCATCTGGACCACCACCATCTGGACCCTCCCCGGCAACCTGGCCATCGCCCTCCACCCCGACGAGAGCTACGCCCTGGTGCAGAACCCCAACGGGGAGATCTACATCCTGGCCGAGGCCCTGGTGAAGAAGGTCATGGAGATCGGCGGCGTGGAAGGCTATGAGATCCTGGCCACCCACCCCGGCTCCTTCTTTGAGAACATGCTGGCCGACCACCCCTTCCTGCCCAAGACCTCCCGCCTGGTGCTGGCCGACTACGTCACCATGGACTCCGGCACCGGCTGCGTCCACACCGCCCCCGGCTTCGGCGCCGACGACTATCAGACCTGCAAGCGCGATGGCATGGACATGGTGGTCCCCGTGGACGACCAAGGCCGCCACACCGACAACGCCGGCAAGTACGCCGGCCTGTCTACCGAGAAGTCCAACCCCATCATCCTGGCGGACATGAAGGAGTCCGGCGTCCTCTTTGCCTCGGAGGACATCGTCCACTCCTATCCCCACTGCTGGCGCTGCAAGAAGCCCATCATCTTCCGGGCCACCCCCCAGTGGTTCTGCTCGGTGGAGACCTTCAAGGACGAGGCCTGCGCCGCCTGCGACGAGGTCCGCTGGGTCCCCGGCTGGGGCCTGGACCGGATGAAGGCCATGGTCCGGGAGCGGGCCGACTGGTGCATCTCCCGTCAGCGCCGCTGGGGCCTGCCCATTCCCGTTTTCTACTGCAATGACTGCGGCAAGCCCATCGTCACCGACGAGACCATTCAGATCATCTCCGACCTCTTTGCCGCCGAGGGCTCCAACGCCTGGTTCGCCAAGGAGGCCGCTGAAATCCTCCCCGCCGGCTTCACCTGCCCCCACTGCGGCAAGTCGGCTGGCTTCACCCGGGAGGATGACACCCTGGACGGCTGGTTCGACTCCGGTTCCACCCACATCGCCTCCATGAAGAAGGACCAGGGCTTCTGGCCCTCCGACGTGTACATGGAGGGTCTCGACCAGTACCGCGGCTGGTTCCAGGCCGCCCTGCTCACCGCCGTGGGCTCCACGGGCGTTGCCAAGGCCCCCTTCAAGACCTGCATCACCCACGGCTGGACTGTGGACGGCGAGGGCAAAGCCATGCACAAGTCCCTGGGCAACGGCGTGGACCCCTATGACATCATGAACAAGTACGGCGCCGACCTCATCCGCCTGTGGGCCGCCTCCGCCGACTATCACGCGGACATGCGCTGCTCCGAAAAGATCTTCAAGCAGCTCAGCCAAAACTATCTGAAGTTCCGCAACACCGCCCGGTACTGCCTGGGCAACCTGGACGGCTTCGACCCCAACCACCTGGTGGCCCCCGCCGACATGGAACCCCTGGACCGCTGGGCTGTCACCCGTCTGAACACCCTCATTGAGAAGTGCTTCCAGGGCTATGACGACTTTGACTTCAACGTGGTCACCCACGCCGTCAACGACTTCTGCGTGGTGGAGATGTCCAACTTCTACCTGGACATCATCAAGGACCGCCTGTACTGCGAGGGCAAGGATTCCCTCCTGCGCCGCTCCGCTCAGACCGCCCTGTATCTCATCCTGGACACCATGACCAAGATCATGGCCCCCGTCCTCTGCTTCACCGGCGACGAGATCTGGCAGTCCATGACCCATCCCGAAGGGGTGGACGGCCGGAACGTGGTCTTTAACGACATGAACCAGCCCTTCACCGACTACGCCCTGGGCCAGGACGAGATGGCCCGGTGGGAGAAGATCATCCAGGTCCGCGACGTGGTCAACGGCGCCCTGGAGAGTGCCCGTGCCGAGAAGAAAATCGGCAAGAGCCTGGAGGCCAAGGTGGCCCTCACCGTGCCTGCCGAGGACGCCTTCCTGGCGGAGATGGACGGGGAGGCCCTGGCCGACCTGCTCATTGTTTCCCAGGTGGAGGTCACCGTGGGAGAGGAGATCCAGGCTGCGGTTAGTAACGCTGCCGGCGGCAAGTGCCAGCGGTGCTGGAAGGTGCTGCCCATGGTCAATGCTGAGGGGCTGTGCCCCCGGTGTGGGAAGGTGGTTCAGACTCTGGTGTGAGGCTGGTTCTGCGCTGAGGGATAGAGGTCCGGCCCCTGTGGGGCCGGGGCCGACGTTGGTGCGGACCGCACCGTAGGGTGTCCTCGCCGGACGGGCCGCCTGCCCGGCGGGGGGTCCATTTCTCTGGAGAAATGGACGAAAGAGCACCAGGGGCTGCGGCCCCTGGACCCCGGGGCATTTTATGGGCCGCTGGCTGCCGCTCGCTCATTTTTGGGATCGGGGAAACTTGTGCCTTCTGTGGAACCACACTTCTTCTCTAACATCGAATGGGCGGTTAGCAGCGCGGGGGGGTAGGTGGTTTGGAAACCTGCCACGGCAAAAGGTGGCGACGATATCCTTCTCCTCGCCGATATTCCACATCGCCCCCTCATCAGACGCCTTCGGCGCCAGCTTCCCCCCGAGGGGAAGCCTTAGCGGTAGTGTCCTAAAGCCACGTACAACGTTTCCACAAGAAAAGCTATCCCCCAGGGCTTGCCAACGCCTTCCCCTGGGGGGGAAGGTGGACCGGCCGGAGGCCGGGTCGGATGAGGGCGTGCCTGAAGGGTCTCACGGCGTTGGTAATAGACGCACCTACCCCCAGCGTCGCAGACTTTTCCGCCGCGAACGGCGGGAAACAAAATCAAATCATTTTTTCGCCGGCTCCGCCGGCGAAAAAATTCCTCTCAGCCCGGGAGTGCCTGGCTCCGCCAGGCGCGGTTCGGGCTGCAATCCTCCAAATTTGGGAGCCCAGCGAAGCGGGTCCCAAATTTCTCATTGAAAGGCAGGTGCACCATGCCCCTTTACTTCATCCTGGCCGTCGCCCTGGTGGTGGTGGACCAGGTGGTCAAATTCCTGGTCCGCGCCAACATCCCCCTCCACACAGCGGTGGACTTCCTTCCCGGCCTGGACCTGACCTATGTCCAAAACACCGGCGCGGCCTTCTCCCTCCTGAGCAGCCACACCTGGGTTCTCACCCTCCTGTCCGGGGTGGTGTCTGTGGGCCTGGCGGTGGCCCTGGCCAAAAAGATTCTGCCCCACTGGACGGGGATGCTCTCCCTGGCCCTTCTCCTGGGCGGAGCCATCGGCAACTTCATTGACCGGCTGCTGCTGGGCTTTGTCACCGATATGTTCGCCACCACCTTTGTCAACTTTGCGGTGTTCAATGTGGCCGACATCGGCGTGGTGGTGGGCGGCGTGCTGCTGTGCCTCCACATGATCTGCTCCTATGGCAAGGAGAAGAAAAAGGAGGAGAGGCCCCAATGAACGTCACCCTCACCGCGGAGCAGTCCGGCCAGCGGGCTGACCAGTTTCTGGCGGCCTGTCTGGATGGCCTCACCCGTTCCGCCGCCCAAAAGCTGCTGGAGGGAGGCCATGTGGTCTGCCGGGGCAAGGCCCTGAAAAAGAACGACCGGCTGACGGTGGGGGACCAACTCACCGTCCTCATCCCCGACCCCTCCCCGGTGGAGCTGCTGCCCCAGGAGATCCCCCTGGACGTGGTGTATGAGGATGAGGACGTCATCGTGGTCAACAAGCCCGTGGGCCTGGTGGTCCACCCCGCCCCCGGCCATCCCGACGGCACCCTGGTCAACGCCCTGCTCTACCACTGCGGCCAGAGCCTTTCCGGAATCAACGGCCAGCTCCGTCCGGGCATCGTCCACCGGATCGACCGGGACACCAGCGGCCTCATCATCGCTGCCAAAAACGACGTGGCCCACCTGGCCCTGGCCCAGCAGCTCCAGGACCATAGCCTTTACCGGGAGTACGAGGCGGTGGTGGTTGGCAACCTGAAAGAGGATGCGGGGACCATCTCCCTCCCCATCGCCCGCCACCCCACCGACCGGAAAAAGATGGCGGTGAACCACCTGAACGGCCGCCCGGCCGTCACCCACTGGACCGTCCTGGCCCGCTACCCGGGTTATACCCACATCCAGTGCCGCCTGGAGACCGGCCGCACCCACCAGATCCGGGTCCACATGGCCGCCCAGGGCCACCCAGTGCTGGGAGACCCGGTGTACAACGGCCAGCGCAAAGGCTTTCCTGAGCTGGCCGGCCAGTGTCTCCACGCCCGCCGGCTGTCCTTTCAGCACCCCCGCACAGGACAGCGCCTCACGGTGGAGTGTCCCCTGCCGGATTCCTTCCAGGGTGTCTTGACAAGATGCGCCCGGCTATTATAAAATACAAAAATAGCGCCTAATCCCGCGGTCCCGCCGGAGGGAACCCTCCCGTGACCGCGTGTTATGCTTCACAGACCACCAAAGGGAGGAGAGCCCATGGGTAAGTTTACCGGCGTCCTGCTGGCCACCGATTATGACGACACCCTCTACGACAGTGCCGGTACCATTTCCCGGGAAAACCGCCAAGCCATCGAAGGGTTCGTGGCCCAGGGCGGCCTGTTTTGCATCTCCACCGGACGGTCCTATATCAACTTCGCCATCCAGATGGAGCGGGAGCACCTGCCGGTGAACACCCCGGTGATCCTCTCCAACGGCGCCTCCATTTACGACTTTGCCCGGGAAGAGAGCCTGTGGCTCCAGGTCCTCCCCCCGGAGGCCCCCTGGCACCTGGCCCAGGTCTGCCGGGTCTTTCCCCAGGTGGGCTTCGAGGCCTATCACCAGGACGAGGTCTATACCTTCCGCCCCAACGCCATCACCCAAAAGCATCTGGCCCGATGTCACCTCACCGGCCAGCCCCGGGCCATTGGGGACATGCCCACCCCCTGGATCAAGGTCATTCTCCAGCACCCGGACACCAAAGTGCTGGAGGGGGTGCAGGCCTATCTGCTGGCCCAGTGGCCCCAGGTGTATGACGTGACCTTCTCCAACCCCACCCTGCTGGAGGTCACCGCTCAGGGGGCCAACAAGGGCCTGTCGGTGCTGTGGGTGGCCAACCACATGGGGGTCAGCCGGGAGCACATCTACTGCGTGGGAAACGGCATGAACGACATCCCTATGCTGGAGGTCTCCGCCCTCTCCTTCGCCCCGGCCAACAGCTATGACCAGGTCCTGGCGGCGGCGGACGTCATCCTCCCCTCCTGCGACGAGAGCTGCGTGGCCCGGATGATCGAGGTGCTGGAGCAGCGGTACCAGAAATGAAAACAGCAACGCCCCCGAAACCGAAAAGCTCGGTTTCAGGGGCGTTTTGCGTCCAAACGACGTTCCTTCAGAAGGGGGCGCTTACCCGGCGGCTCAGGTTACGCCAGTTCCCGCCGAGGCAATGATTTCGTCCACACGCTGGAGCAGCTGCCGGGTGTCACGGAGGGCCGCCTGACAGGAATCACTTTTCAGGTCTTGGATGCTGAGAAAATAGGCAAAGGTTCCTTCCTCTCCGCGCTGGCAGCAGGTTTCTAATTCATAGCATAGCCCCTTCAACGTTTCCAGGGCGTCATCAGAGAAGGCAGACAACGGCAGCCGGTCCAGCTCGTCTCTCGCTGTGGTGCTCATGAGGGCGATCAGTGTGTCCGACAGGTCTGGGTTGCCGTGGTATAAATCGTTACAGTAGGGATAGATGCTGTCGTCACGAACAAAGCAGTTTACCCCTAAACAGAAACTTCTGAATTGCAGTTCCACGTCGTCACGATTCTCCGCAACAAGATAGTTTTCCAACAGGTCTCCCAACTGACCATAGATATCACGCTGTCTGTCCAGCCGAATCAGCACGGCGTAGCCCACACCGTCTTGCAGATCCTTTTCTGCTTCACAGCCCGCCGCCGAAACCAGAAGAAAGACCAGAAGAACCGCAAGGGAGACAGCAAATGGACCTCTGAACGGTTTTTTCATGGAGTCCCCTCCTTCGCATTTTGTCTTTTGGTTACCACAATGATACGGTATGGCTTCGTGCGCTGTCAATGAAAACCGTTGGAATCCAGGGAAAACGCAACAATCCCCAGCCCGGGACCAAACCGGTCCCAAGGCTGGGGATTGTGATTTGTATGTTCTGGCAGATGGCCAAGGTCAGTTCACCACCAGCTGGTCGCCCACGCAGTCCACCGTGAGGGTGGTTCCCGGCAGCACCTCGTCGGCGATGAGCTTGCGGCCCACCAGGGTTTCCACCGTGTGCTGGAGGAACCGGCGCAGGGGCCGGGCGCCGTAGAGGGGGTCGTAGCCGTTGTCGATGACGTAGGTCTTGGCGGCGGGGGTGAGGGCCACCTTGAGCTGCTTGTCGGCCAGGCGCTTGTTGAGGCCGCCCAGCAGCAGGTCCACGATGGCGGTGATGTTCTCCTTGGTGAGGGGCTTGTAGCACACCACCTCGTCCAGGCGGTTGAGAAACTCCGGCCGGAAGGATTTTTTCAGCAGGGCGTCCACCTGGATCTTGGCCTCGTCGGAGATCTCCCCCCGGTCGTTGATGCCCTCCAGCAGATACTGGGAGCCCAGGTTGGAGGTGAGGATGAGGATGGTGTTCTTAAAGTCCACCGTCCGCCCCTGGCTGTCGGTGATGCGGCCGTCGTCCAGGACCTGGAGGAGGATGTTGAACACATCGGGGTGGGCCTTCTCCACCTCGTCGAAGAGGACCACGGAGTAGGGCTTGCGCCGGACGGCCTCAGTGAGCTGGCCCCCTTCCTCATAGCCCACGTAGCCGGGAGGGGCCCCGATGAGCCGGGAGACGGAGAACTTCTCCATGTACTCGGACATGTCGATGCGCACCAGGTTGCGCTCGGAGTCGAACAGGGCTTCGGCCAGGGTTTTGGCAAGCTCCGTCTTGCCCACGCCCGTGGGGCCTAAGAACAGGAAGGAGCCGATGGGCTTATCCGGGTCGGCGATGCCCGCCCGGCTGCGGAGGATGGCCTCGGAGACCAGGCGCACGGCCTCGTCCTGGCCCACCACCCGCTGGTGGAGGATGTCCTCTAAGTGGAGGAGCTTCTCCCGCTCCCCTTCCATGAGCCGTGCCACGGGGATGCCCGTCCAGCGCTCAATGATCCGGGCGATCTCCTCCTCGGTGACCTTGTCCCGCAGCAGGGAGCGGGCCTTGCTGTCGGCGGCGATCTGCTCCTCTTCCTCCAGGGCCCGTTTCAGGTCGGGGATTTTGCCGTATTGCAGCTCGGCGGCTTTGTTCAGGTCGTACTCCCGCTGGGCCTGTTCCAGCTGGGCGTTGGCGGCCTCCAAATCGGCCCGGAGCTGCTGGACCTTGCCGATGGCGTCTTTTTCGTTGTCCCACTGGGCCTTTTTGGCCTTGAACTCCTCCCGCATGTCCGAGAGCTCCTTCTGGATTTCCGCCAGGTGTTCCTGGGACAGGCGGTCGGTCTCCTTTTTCAGGGCAGCCTCCTCGATCTCGTGCTGGATGATCTTCCGCTGGATCACGTCCAGTTCCGTGGGCATGGAGTCGATCTCCGTGCGGATGAGGGCGCAGGCCTCGTCGATGAGGTCGATGGCCTTGTCGGGGAGGAACCGGTCGGTGATGTACCGGTTGGACAGGGTGGCGGCGGCGATGATGGCCCCGTCCTGGATTTTCACCCCGTGGAAGACCTCGTACCGCTCCTTGAGGCCCCGGAGGATGGCGATGGTGTCCTCCACCGTGGGCTCGTTCACCATGACGGGCTGGAACCGCCGTTCCAGGGCGGCGTCCTTTTCGATATACTGGCGGTACTCGTTCAGGGTGGTGGCCCCGATGCAGTGGAGCTCCCCCCGGGCCAGCATGGGCTTTAAGAGGTTGCCGGCGTCCATGGCCCCCTCGGTCTTGCCGGCCCCCACGATGGTGTGGAGCTCGTCGATGAAGAGGAGGATCTTGCCCTCGGACTTCTTCACCTCGTTGAGGACGGCCTTGAGCCGCTCCTCAAACTCCCCCCGGAACTTGGCCCCGGCCACCAGGGCGCCCATATCCAGGGCGAAGATGGTCTTGTCCTTCAGGGAGGCGGGCACGTCTCCCTTGACGATCCGCTGGGCCAGGCCCTCGGCGATGGCGGTCTTGCCCACGCCGGGTTCGCCGATGAGGACGGGGTTGTTCTTGGACTTCCGGGAGAGGATGCGGATGACGTTGCGGATCTCGTCGTCCCGGCCGATAACGGGGTCCAGCTTGTTCTGCCGGGCCCGCTCCACCAGGTCGGAGCCGTACTTTTTCAGCGCCCCGTAGGTCTCCTCGGGGTTGTCGGAGGTCACCCGCTGGTTCCCCCGGACGGAGGTCAGGGCCTGAAGGGCGGTTTCCTTGGTGATCTGGTAGTCGGAGAAGAGCTTGGACAGCTCCCGGTTGGCCGTCTCCAGCAGGCCCAGGAAGAGGTGCTCCACGGAGGTGTATTCGTCCTTCATGTCCCCAGCGATCTTCTCCGCCCGGTTCAGGGCCTTTTCCGTGTCGCCGGCGATGTAAATTCTCCCCACCTCATGGCCGGAGGAGGAGACCCGGGGCTGGCGCGCCAGCAGGTCCTTGGCGGCGGCGGTGAGGGAGGGGAGGGTGATCCCCATCCCCGCCAAAAGCTGGGGGATGAGGCCGTTTTCATCGGCCAGCAGGGCCCACAGCAGGTGGATTTGTTCAATTTGGGGGTTGCCGTATTCCTGGGCGATGGTTTGAGACGCGCGAATGGCTTCGGCGGATTTTTGGGTTAACTTTTCAGCGTTCATGGATCAATTCACTCCTTTCGAGGGTGGGGCGGAAATTTGCTGCGGCGGAAGGTGGTAACGATCATATTCTACCCGCCGGTATTCTACATCGCCCCCTCATCAGTCAGCTGCGCTGACAGCTTCCCCCCAAGGGGAAGCCTACGTGCTATGCTGCGTTGTGGTTTTTGCTACGGTAGTTTTCTACAATAGGCTTCACTGGTTTTGCCAATCGCCTTCCCCTGGGGGGGAAGGTGGGCCGGCGAAGCCGGGTCGGATGAGGGCGAGCCTAGAGGATTCCACGGCGTTGGTAATAGACGCACCCACCCCCAGCGTCGCAGACTTCCGCTTTCCGCAGAAAGCGGAATAAAATCAAATCATTTTTTCGCCGGCTCCGCCGGGGGAAAAATACTTCTCAGTCCGAGAGTGCCTGGCTCCGCCAGGCGCGGGTCGGACTGCAATCCCCCAAAATTGGAAGCCCAGCGCAGCGGGTTCCAATTTTATTTTAGCAAAAGGCGCCGGCAGAATCACCGGCGCCCTGCCATGGGGGTACAAAGATGGAAAGAGAAGAGAGGAGGATGAAAAAAGCGGATTTAGTGGATGGCGATCTGCCGGGTCTCCGGCACCACGGGGGCCAGCTTGGGCAGCGTCAGCTCCAGGATGCCGTTGTTGTAAGCGGCAGTGATGGCGCTCTCGTCGATGCCGGTCACGTCGAAGGTGCGGGAGAAGGAGCCGTACCGCCGCTCCCGGCGGATGTAGCTGCCCTGCTCGTCCTTCTGGTCGTGGTTTTCCTTGTGCTCTGCCTTGATGGTCAGGATGCCTTCCTTCAGCTCCAGGGAGATGTCCTCCTTGTTGAAGCCGGGCAGCTCAGCCTCCAGCAGGAACTTGTCGCCCTGGTCCCGGATGTCGGTGCGGAAGGCGGGCAGGTTGGCGGTGGTGTTGCCGAAAAACTTCTTTTCGAAGTTGTCGAAGAGGTCAAACATATTCTCGTCGCGACGGTCAAAAGGAATCATACCAAACATAATTACAATCTCCTTTTCAAATGATATTTCGAGTCGGTCTCCGGCGGTGGGCCGGGCCGACAGGTTTTGCAGTCTCGAAGCAGGAGTGCTGGCGCTTTCCCCGGATCTTTCCGGGAACCTCCTGTCTACGGTGGATATCCTACTGCGAATTTATGAATAAAGTTCGTGGAATCTGTGTCTAAATTGTAAACGATTAGCACTCTTGCAAAAAGAGTGCTAAAATGTCGCGCCGCACCCTGTCCCGTCCCGCTGGGGGTAGTTTGCCAGAAACGGGCCCGCCTATGCGCGCCGGGGAAACTTTGGGGCCATTGTTCCTGGAAATGATCTGTGGTATACTACCATTGCTTTATTTTTACCCTATGTTGGGAGGTTTGATTCCTTATGACAAAATTATCCGCGCGTATGGTGGCTCTGGGCACCGCCAAGTCCGAGATCCGGGAGGCCTTTGCCTTCGCCCAGGCCCGGGCGGCCGAAGTGGGGCCGGAGAATGTGGACGATTTCTCCATCGGCAACCCCAGCGTCCCCGCCCCCGCCTCTGTGGGGGAGCTGGTCCACCGCCTGGTGGACACCGTGGACCCCGTCCAGCTCCACGGCTACACCCCCGCCCAGGGGGACCCCTCTGCCCGCCAGGCCCTGGCCGAGGACCTGAACCGCCGGTACGGCACCGACTATGACGGGGACTGCTTCTACCTCACCGCCGGGGCGGCGGGGGCCCTGTGCTGCGCCCTGTCGGCCCTGAGCTGCCCCGGGGACCAGTTCATCACCTTCTCCCCCTACTTCCCGGAATATAAGGTGTTTGTGGAGAGCGCCGGGGCGGAGCTTGTGGCGGTCCCCGCGGACATCACGGATTTCCAGATCGACTTTGCCGCCTTCCAGGCCGCCATCACCCCCCAGACCAAGGGGGTCATCATCAACAGCCCCAACAACCCCACCGGGGTGGTCTACTCCCAGGCCACCGTCCGGCGGCTGGCCCAAGTGCTGGAGGAGAAGTCCGCCCAATACGGCCACGCCATCTGGCTGCTGTCGGACGAGCCCTATCGGGAGATTGTCTACAGCGACCAGCCCCTGCCCTGGGTGCCCTCCTACTATACCAACACCCTGGTGTGCTATTCCTACAGCAAGTCCCTCTCCCTCCCCGGCCAGCGGATCGGCTACGTGCTGGTGCCCCGGCAGGTGGAGGACTTCCCCCTGGTCTACGCCGCCATCTGCGGCGCCGGACGGGCCCTGGGCTATGTCTGCGCCCCCAGCCTCTTCCAACTGGTGGTGGCGGGCTGCGCCGGCCAGACGGCGGATATGGAGATTTACCGGAAGAACCGGGACCTCTTCCTGGATTCCCTTCGGGCCATGGGCTACACCTGCGCCCAGCCCGACGGGGCCTTTTACCTCTTCCCCCGCACCCCCGAGCCCGACGCCCACGCCTTCTGTGAGCGGGCCAAGAAATACGACCTGGTGCTGGTCCCCGGCGACAGCTTCGGCTGCCCGGGCCACGTGCGGATCTCTTACTGCGTGCCCACGGAGCAGATCCAGCGGGCGCTGCCGAAGTTCAAGAAGCTGGCGGAGGAGTACGGGTTGGGGTGAACACCCCCTTCGCCCAGCAGCTGCGGAACCATATGACCAAAGAGGAGCGGCGGCTGTGGTATGAGTTCCTGAAGGACCTTCCCCTGACCATCCGGCGGCAGAAGGCCATCGGCAACTATATCGTGGATTTTTACATCGCCTCGGTAAAAACCGTCATCGAGCTGGACGGCGGCCAGCACTACGAGCCGGAAAAGCAGCGCCAGGACGCCCAACGGGACACTTACCTCCGGCAGCGGGGCCTGCAAGTGCTGCGCTACTCCAACCGGGAGGTAAACCAGCAGTTCCAGGCGGTCTGTGAGGATATCTGCCGGAAGATCGGGCTTCTGGAAGACGATACGCCGTGGGAGCCTTAAAAGAGATCCTTTCGATTCACGAAAGGCTTCCCCCTGGGGGGGGAAGCTGTCAGCGGAGCTGACTGATGAGGGGGCGATGTGGAGGATCGGTGGGTAGTAGAATTCCGTTGCCACCTTAGGCCGGTGCGTCTATTACCAACGCCGTGGAATCCTTGACGCCCGCCCTCATCCGACCCGGCCCCTACGGGTCCGGCCCACCTTCCCCCCCAGGGGAAGGCGTTGGCATATCCTGTATGGCCTGTTGTAGAAAAATACCGTAGTAATCGCCCCAACGCAGCACACAGGCTTCCCCTCGGGGGGAAGCTGTCAGCGGAGCTGACTGATGAGGGGGCGATGCGGAGTATCGTCAGGTAGAAGAATCCCGCCGCCACCTCCCCGCAAGAAGACCCGTCCCGAAAAGCCTCCTGCCCAGGAGGCTTTTCCCACCCCTTAAGAAAATCTTAAACATTCTCCTCATTGTTTCTTAATCCCCCATCCGTTATCATAATCCCAGGAGGTGACAGGTATGTACAACATCCTCGTCTGCGACGACGAAAAGGACATCGTCTCCGCGTTAACCATTTACCTGACCACCAGCGGCTACCAGGTCTTCCCCGCTTACGACGGCATCGAGGCCCTGGCCCTGCTGGAAAAGGAGGACATCCACCTGGTCCTACTGGATATTATGATGCCCAAGCTGGACGGCATCTCCACCATGACCAAGCTCCGGGAAAAGTACAACGTGCCGGTGATCCTTCTCACGGCCAAGTCCGAGGACACGGACAAGATCCTGGGCCTGAACGTGGGCGCCGACGACTATGTGACCAAACCTTTTAACCCCGTGGAGGTGCTGGCCCGGGTGAAATCCCAGCTGCGGCGGTATCTTCAGCTGGGGGGCGGCGCGGTGAGGCCCACGGCCCTGCGGCTGGGAGGCGTGGCCCTGGACGACCGGACCAAGGAAGTCACCCTGGACGGGGAGCCGGTGTCCCTCACCCCCCGGGAATATGAGATCCTCCGTCTGCTCATGCAGAACCCCGGCACGGTGTTCTCCCCCAAGCGGATCTACCGGACCGTGTGGGGGGAGGAGCCCTATGGGGTGGAAAACGCCGTGGCCGTCCACATCCGTCACCTCCGGGAAAAATTGGAGATCACCCCCTCGGACCCCCGCTACATCAAGGTGGTCTGGGGCCAGGGGTACAAGATGGAAGGGGGCAAACCATGAAAGAACGCCGAACCAATTTTGGCCTTAAACTATTCGCCAGTCTCCTCTGGGTGGCCGCCTGGACGGTGTGCCTTGCCTGCGGCAACCAGGTCTCCTGGCTGTCGGCCAACGGGGGCTACCAGGGCAGCGGCAACCAGGTGTTGGAGGAGCGGGAGGGCGTTTTGGCCAGAGACCGCACCACCGAGCTGGCCGACGCCTTTCAACAGGCCAAGGTGGAGGACCGCTACATTGACCTGGAAAACTGTGTCAACGACAGGAACTTTTTCTTCACCATCAAAACCCCAGAGGGGGAGACCGTAGCCGCCAGCCAGGAGCTGGGGGATTATCGGGAAAAGTACTCCACCAGCGTGGAGGTCCAAAAGAGAGGCCCGGAGAAGACCATCCGAAAGGCCTACCCCTCTGAGGAGGCCTGCCTGGAGGCGGTGAATGACCTGGAGGAGACCTACCAGGAGATCGACTATGACATCACCGTGGGCGACGACGTAGCCCGAAACCAGGAAGAGACGCCGGTCTCCGCCACAGAAGCCACCGGCGAAGAGGACCCACTCTATTATCTGGAGGCGCGGGTGCGGGAAAAAATGGACCCCGAGACCTATATCGTCACCGGCTTCCTCCGCTCTGCTCTGGTCCCCAGCGGGGAGATCTATGCGGAGCTGGGCCACCTGTCGGCCATGTATGCCAACCAATATGTGCTGCTGGGGGGCATGGTTGTCAGCGGCCTGGTGGGGCTGGTGTGCCTGGCCTATCTACTCTACGCCGCCGGACACCGGAAGGGACGGGAGGGGATCTCCCTGCTCTGGATGGACCGCCACCTGGGCGGCGACCTCCAGGCGGTGGTGGGGTTCTGCCTGGTGATGAGCCTGCTCTCCGTCTGCGGCAGCGGCAGCATGTACGCCCTCTTTCCCCTGCGGCAGACGGTGGTGGCGGTGGTCTGCCTGGCCCTGGTGCTGGCCATCGCCCTCTCCCTGGTCCGCCAGAAGCGGGCGGGGATTCTGCGGGAGGGCCTGCTCTACCGGCGGGTGCTGCATCCTGCCTCCCGGGCGGGCCGGCGGATGAAGGAAAACTGCGCGGCCCTGCTGCGCAAGCTCCCCCTTTTCTGGGGGGTTGCTCTGGGCTTCTTGGGGCTGTGCTTTTTGGAGGGCCTGTGCATCATGGCCATTGCCGTGCTCAATTTTGCCGGCGTCATCCTCTGGTTCCTGCTAAAAGCCGCCGAGGCAGCCCTGCTCATCTACGTGGTCCTCTCCCTGCGGCAGCTTCAGGAGGGGGGCTGCCAGCTTGCGGCGGGGAACCTGGACTATAAGGTCCCCCTGGAAAAGCTCCGCTGGGCCTTCCGGGCCCACGGGGAAAACCTGGGGAACATCCGTCAGGGCATCCAGCACGCCGTGGAGGAGCAGATGAAGAGCGAGCGGATGAAAACCGAGCTCATCACCAACGTCTCCCACGACATCAAAACCCCCCTGACCTCCATCGTGAGCTACGTGGACCTGCTGAAAAAGGAGGAGATGCCCAACGACCGGGCCAAGGAGTATCTGGAAGTGCTGGACCGCCAGTCGGCCCGCCTGAAAAAGCTCACCGAGGACCTGGTAGAGGCCTCCAAGGCCTCCACGGGCAACGTGACGGTGAACTTCCAGCGCACCGATGTGAACGTGCTGCTTACCCAGAGCGCCGGGGAATATGAGGAACGGCTGTCCGCCAAGGGCATGACCTTGGTCCTCACCCCCGCCAAGGACACCCCCGCCATCTCCGCCGATGGCCGGCTGCTGTGGCGGATTTTTGAAAACCTCTTCAGCAACATCCACAAGTACGCCATGCCAGGCACCCGGGTCTACCTCACCTGCGAGGCGGCGGAGAACCAGGTGATCATCACCTTCCGCAACATCTCCGCCACCCCCCTGAATATCTCCAGCGAGGAGCTCATGGAGCGGTTCGTCCGGGGGGATACCTCCCGGAACACCGAGGGCAGCGGCCTGGGCCTCTCCATCGCCCGGAGCCTGACCCAGCTCCAGCACGGCCAGTTTGACCTGACCATCGACGGGGACCTCTTCAAGGCCGCCCTCACCTTCCCCCGGATTCCGTAAGAGATTCGTAAGGAAAATAAAGTGGAAATGTGTTCCGCCCTGTGGTATGATAGCCGTGGTTAGTAAAACCACGGCTATCTGCCGTTTCTGATTCCATAAGAATCTTGTTTTTATGGAATCATAGTATAAAAACCGCGCGCCTGGCCCCTGGGGGCGAGGCGCCTGCGATACAAAGGAGACCCCTCTTGCAAGAATCAATTCTGTTACAATGTGCTGCCACCCTGGGCATGGCCGCCGTCCCCGTGCTGGAGCTGCGGGGGGCCATCCCCTTCGGGCTGGCCTTCGGGCTGCCACCCGGCCTGGTCTTTGGGCTGGCGGTGGTGGGGAATATGCTCCCCATGCCCTTTATCCTCTTCTACCTGCGGGCCGTCTTCCGGTGGCTCCGCCGGCGGCCCTGGTGGGGAAAGAAGATCGACTGGCTGGAGAACCGGGCCCACCTCAAGGGCCGCATGGTCCGGAAATACCGGGTGTTGGGCCTGGTGATCCTGGTGGCCATCCCCCTGCCCGGCACCGGCGCCTGGACGGGCGCCCTGGTGGCCACCATCTTCCGACTGCCCATCCGCCGGGCCCTGCTGTCGATTTTGGCGGGGGTGCTGATTGCGGGGGGGATTGTGACGGCGGTTTCTTGTGGGGTAATATCGATGCTGTGAAATCTGGAACCCGCTTCGCTGGGCTTCCAGATTTGGGGGTTGCACCTCCCTGGGAGTCGCTAAGAGCCGGGCTGCGCCCGGTTGCTCCCTTCCATGGCGCCTGCGGGCTCTCATGCGCGCAAGGCCCCGTTGGGGCCGCACACTTGTGAGGTGAGAAGAATTTTTTCCCCGGCAAAGCCAGCGAAAAAATGATTTGATTTTATTTTGCCCGCTGCGGCGGGCAAAAGTCTGCGACGCTTTTGGGGGAAGGTGGTAACGATGTCCTTCTACCCGCCGTCACGACGAGATCGCCCCCTCATCAGTCAGCTCCGCTGACAGCTTCCCCCCGAGGGGAAGCCTTCCGTGAATGGAAAGGATCTCTTTCAGGGCTCGCCAAAGCCTTCCCCTGGGGGGGAAGGTGGGCCGGCGAAGCCGGGTCGGATGAGGGCGTGCGTTGAGGATTCTACAGCGTAGGTAACAGCCCCACCGCCCCTTCCCCAAAAAGACAAAACCCACCCCCAGAAAATTCCTGGGGAAAGCCCCCTCCCTCTGTGGCATACTGTAGGTATATGCCTGCTGGCAAGGAGGGGTTTGAATGAACGGGAAACAACGCAGCCGGCTCCTGTGGGCCGCCTGGGTGGTGGCCTTTGCCCTGGCGGTCTCCGCCGCTTGGGTCATCTGGTCGGGAGAAGAGGAGGCGGCCCAGACCACGGCGGCCCTGCCACCCAAGGGATACATTGCCCTGACTTTTGACGACGGCCCCTGGCCCAAAACCACCGAAGCCCTGCTGGACGGCCTGGCCCAGCGGGGGGTGAAGGCCACCTTTTTCCTGGTGGGGGAGCAGGTGGCCGACCATCCGGACACGGTGAAGCGTATGGAAGACGAGGGCCATCAGATCGGCCTGCACACCTGGCACCATGTCCCCCTGAAGGGCATGACCCGGGAGGAGATCTGCGCCCAGCTGAACAAAACCCGCCAGACCCTCCAAGCCCTGGTGGGCCCGGAGGACTTTATGCTCCGCCCCCCTTACGGCTTTGTGGATGAGACCCTGGAGCACTGGGCCCAGGCCCCCATCATCTGCTGGTCGGTGGACACCGAGGACTGGAAGAGCAAAAACGTGGACGCCATCGTCCAGGTGGTCACCCAGCAGGCCGGGGATGGGGACATCATTTTAATGCACGATATCTTTGAAACCTCGGTCACAGCGGCCCTCACCTGTGTGGACCGCTTGCTGGAGGAAGGCTATTACCTGGTCACCGTGGAGGACCTTTTCGCCCTCCGGGGAGAGAGCCCCCAGGCGGGGCAGGTCTATTCCAGTCTGCCCGAGGAGCCGTGACCCCATCCGCCCCAAGGAAAAGGAGGAAAGAACATCATGAAAAAAATCGTTGGCGTGGCCCTGCTTCTGGTGGTGGCCCTCTTCACCCTGCCCTTCCTGTTCCGGCAGGGCCAGGACTCCGACCAGAACCCGGAGCCCACCGCCCAGGAGGAGCTCACCCTTCCCGCCAGCGGCCACACCCTGCGCATCCAGGGGGGCGACGGCCAGGTGACGGAAATGGACCTGAACGAATACCTCTGGGGGGTGGTGGCCGCCGAGATGCCTGCCTCCTTCTCCCAGGAGGCCCTGAAGGCCCAGGCCGTGGCCGCCCGTACATACGCCCTCCACCGGGGCCCCACCCAGAACCATCCCGACGCCGACCTGTGCACCGACTACGCCTGCTGCCAGGCCTGGATCGCCAAGGACACCGCCCAGGGCAACTGGGGGGACAACGCCCTGGCCTACACCAATAAAATCACCACCGCCGTGGCCGACACCGGCAACCAGGTGATCCTCTACAACGGCCAGCTCATCGACGCCGTCTTCCACTCCTCCTCCGCCTCGGCCACCCAGGACGCCGTGGAGGTCTGGGGCAACAGCGTGCCCTATCTCCAGAGCGTGGACTCCCCCGAGGGGGAGGGGGTGCCCAACTACCAGAGCGAGGTCACCATGACCGCCCAGGAGTTTAAGGATGCCTTCTTAGCCGCCCACGCCGAGGCGGTGCTGGAGGGGGACCCCGCCGCCTGGATCGGCGAGATCCAGCGCACCGATGGCGGTAGCGTCCACACCATCACCATCGGCGGGGTCACCGTCACCGGGGCCCAGGCCCGGCAGATCTTCTCCCTGCGCTCGGCCACCTTTGACGTGAGCTGTTCGGGGGATACCTTCACCTTCGCCGTCACCGGCTTCGGCCACGGGGTGGGCATGAGCCAATACGGCGCCGACACCATGGCCAAGGCGGGGAAAACCTATCAGGAGATTCTTCTCCACTACTACACCGACGTCACTGTGGCCGAGTGCCCGGCGGACGTTTTCAAGAACTAAGTGTAAAAGGCGGCCAGTCGGCCGCCTTTTTTATGAGGTAGAATTTATCGTTGTATTTTACGAAGAATTTTGCTACAATATAGGCAGAACGAAAGGGGGTGCCACCATGCCGAATATCAAGCCGGTTTCCGACCTGCGCAACTATGGCGAGGTCCTCCGGGACGTGGCCATCGGCCAGCCCGTGTTCCTGACCAAAAACGGCTACGGCCGCTACGCCGTCCTGGATATTGAAGAGTACCGGGAATACGAACTGCTGAAAGCCCGGACCAAGCTCCTGGCGGAAGTTGAAAAGGGCCGCCGCTCCGGGGAGGAGGAGGGCTGGATTCCCGCCGAGGACGTATTAACTTACTTTGAGGAGAAATACCATGATTAAACTTGTCTACTCCATCGCCGCCCGCGGGGACTTGGAGGAGATCGGTGACTATATCATGGGCCAACTCCATAACCCCACAGCGGCGCTGCGGGTGATTCGACAGATTTACCAGGACGCGGAGCGACTGCGAACCTTTCCGGAGATGGGCGCTCCCCTGAACCGGGAGGGGGACGGTTTTCCCTATCGCTACTTGGTCAGCGGGAACTATCTGGTTTTTTACCATGTGGAAAAGGAGCAGGTGCACGTTGACCGGGTGCTCTATGGCCGCCGAGACTATGCCGGTCTTCTGGTTGACGGCGAATTGCTGCCCGAAAACTAAGCTATCTTGTCCCAGCCGCGGTAAGCGGCTGGGGCTTTTTTGCTCCAAAGCCTTGCCAAACCCGGCCAGCACAGTGTAAGATAATGTCTATTGAATAAACCGCTATGCGGTTTATTCGCGCGGCGTATGCCGCGCAAAACCCTTGCACTTGAACAAGGCCATTTGGCCTTGTTCAGTACGCATTAATATAACAGAAAAACCTTGGAGGGACCCACCATGATCAAAGCCTTACTCTGGGACTTAGACAACACCCTGCTGGACTTCCCCACCGCCGAGCGGGAGGCCCTGCGGGGGGCCTTTGCCACCTTCGGCCTGGGGCCCTGCCCCGATGATCTGGTGGCCCGATATTCTGTGCTGAACGCCGGCTATTGGAAGCGCCTGGAGCAGGGAGAGATCACCAAGGCCTGGCTGCTGCCCGAGCGGTTCCGGGACTTTTTTCACCGGGAGGGCATCGACTTCACCGACTACGACGCCTTCAACGCCGAGTACCAGTGGCGGCTGGGGGGAGTGGTGGCCTTTCACGACCACAGCGACCAGCTCCTGCGGGATTTGCGGGGCAAGGTGAAGCAGTACCTGGTCACCAACGGCTCCCGGGTGACCCAGGAGCGCAAGCTGATCCGGTCGGGCCTGGGGGAGCTGCTGGACGGGGTGTTCATCTCGGAGCTGGTGGGGGCGGAAAAGCCCAGCCTGGACTTCTTCCGCCCGGTGCTGGAGGCCATCGGCCCCTATGACAGGGAGGAGCTCCTCCTCATCGGCGACTCCCTCACCAGCGATATGGCGGGGGGCAACCGGGCGGGCATCCCCTGCTGTTGGTACAACCCCAAGGGAGCGCCCATCCCCCCAGGCTATGACATTCGCTATGATATCCGCGACCTGAACCAGGTGCGGGAGATTGTGGCGCAGAGCGGCATATAACAAAAAAGACCTCCCACGGGAGGTCTTTTTTTGGTTGGGGTCAAGAAAAATAGAAGGTCTGGTTACCTACCTGGACACCGGCTACTTGGTCGGGATCGAGAATCTTGTCAAACTGGGTAAAGATGTGCAGATCGTAGTTCTCCCCGTTGAAGGAAGCGCCGGCGGAATAGGTTTTTAGGCCGTCCTTTTCCAGGGGGAGGACGGTCCCGTCCTGGTAGATCAGAGAGACGGGCGGATAGTCGAAGCCGAAGGGCGAATTCTCAACAGGTCCGGTGCCGTATTTCCCGAAAACCGACAGGGAGAGAGGGGTCAGGCTGATGCGCTCATAGGGATAAGACATGCCCTGCCAAAGGATGGGCTCCGACAAAGAAATACTGCGCCCGGCCTCAATGGAGCGGAACGTCCAGGAGAGGTTCCAGCTGCCCTCTACGACGGGAACAAAGGTGGGGTGGTCAGGATCTCCCGGCGTGTCTTCATAATACCCCAGATTGCCCAGCGACAGGGTCAGCTTCCCTGGCTGCAAAGCCTGGTTGACATCATAGGCATAGACCATGGACAGGGCGTGGTGCTCGTCAAGGACCTCCAACCGCCCGCCGCCGCCAGCGTGGTTCACGGAGTGGCCCTGGACAGAGATTTCCAGGGATGGCCCATTTTGCCACTGCAAGTAGTGTTCGTCATACAGAGAGACCTGTTCTGGGGTCTCGATCTCATAGAGAACGTAAACACCATTGGCGTCGGCTACCGTCTGTTTTACGGTGATGGTCAGGCCGTGTCTGCTTACGGCGCAGTCCGAGAGAACGCCTGCGTCCTGGATGAGAGGGGCGGATTCCTCGGTGATCCCAAAGTGCGCCATAAAGGCCTCATGCAGCCCCTGGTGGCCGGTAATGGCCATGGCCGACACCGCCAAGCACACCAGCACGGCGGCGATGGCAATGGGGAACCGGTGAAGGCGCCGGCGGCGGGGCTGGGTTTCTACTTTTTGCCGGGCCTGGAGGTCCGCCCAGCCGGCGTCCGTGTCAAAGGCCGCCGCGCCGCTCCGGCGATCCAGCTCCTCCAGAATGGCCCGGATGGCCTCCTGGTCGCCGGTCTCCTGGTCCAGCAGGGCCTCCATGGCCTGGATCAGGTCCTCGTCGGTGGTCTCAGGTGGAATGTTATGCTTTTTCATGGGGTATCCCTCCTTCTGTCGGGGTGAGGTAGTGCTTGCACCGCTGCCGGGCCCGATAGAGCCAGGTGCCGCAGGTGGCCGGGGGGACGTTCAGGCGGCGGCTTATCTCCTGGTAGCTCAGGCCCTCTTCGTAGGCCATTTTTAGCAGCTCCTTGTCCCGCTGGCTCAGCTGCCGGGGGAGGATCTCGTCCAGGCTCTCCCCTGCCCGCCGGTCGGGAGCAGCCAGCCAGGCCAGCGCCTGGTCGGGGACCTCGTGCTGGGCCCGGGCAGCCCGGCGGTCAAATGCATGGCCCAGCTTGTGGCGGAGGGTGACCATCAGCCAGCCGCCGGGATTGGGGTGGTCCTTCATGGCCTCCCCCTTGTCCAGCAGGGTCAGAAAGACCTCCTGGGTCAGGTCGTAGGCCATCTCCGGGTCCTGGAGCCGGTATTTGGCGATGCGGTACAAGTCGGGGGCGTATTGGATGTAGAGTTGGTGGACCCAGTCGTCCTTGGGTTTGGACAAGGGATCACCTCCTTTGTTTGATTGGGTACCCGTTCACTATAGTTATCCGGCCGGGTGGGGGGATTCTTTCAAAAAGTTTTGGAGGTGGGGGAATTTTTTTCGGGGGTGGGGCTGTTTCCTACGCCGTGGAATCCTCAACGCACGCCCTCATCCGACCCGGCCCCTACGGGTCCGGCCCACCTTCCCCCCCCAGGGGAAGGCGATTGGCAAACCCTGTGGGGTTTATGTAGAAAACTATCGTAGTTAATAACTCCAACGTCCCGAAATAGCGTAGGCTTCCCCTTGGGGGGAAGCTGTCAGCGCAGCTGACTGATGAGGGGGCGATACGGAGTATCGGTGGGTAGAAGAATTCCGTTGCCACCTTAGGCCGGTGGGACTATTACCAACGCCGAGAAACCCTCAACGCACGCCCTCATCCGACCCGGCCCCTACGGGTCCGGCCCACCTTCCCCCCCAGGGGAAGGCGATTGGCAAACCCTGTGTAGCTTATTGTAGAAAACTACCGCAGCAAAAACCCCAACGTACCGAAATAGCGTAGGCTTCCCCTCGGGGGGAAGCTGTCAGCGGAGCTGACTGATGAGGGGGCGATGTGGAATACCGGCGGGTAGAAGCACACCGCCCCTCCCCCAAACAAAAACCGCCGCGACAGAATCCGTGTCCTGTCGCGGCGGTTGTGGGTTTATTTTCTCAGCAGAGCTTTGCCCCGGCGGGGATGGCGTCGTCCAGCATAAGCAAGTTCAGCCTCTCTTCCCCATCCTCCTTGTGAACGGCGGAGAGGAGCATCCCCTGGGATTCCTGGCCCATCATCTTCCGGGCGGGCAGGTTCACGATGGCCACCAGGGTCTTGCCCACCAGGTCCTCGGGCTTATAGTACATGGCGATGCCCGAGAGGATCTGCCGGTCGGTGCCGGTGCCGTCGTCCAGGGTGAATTTTAAGAGCTTCTTGGACTTTTTCACCGGCTCGCAGGCCTTCACCTTCACCACCCGGAAGTCAGACTTGGCGAAGGTGTCGAAGTCCACTTCCTCCTCCCAGGGCTCCAGCTCGATGGCGGGCTGGGCGGGCGCGGCGGCGGCGAGCCGGATGGCCTCCAGCTCGGCCAGGGCCTTGTCCATGTCGATGCGGGGGAAGAGGTTCTCCCCCTTGGTGACGGCCATGGTCTCCTCCCGGCTGCCCCACAGGGCGGCGGAGTCCCAGGTGCGGCAGGCGTCGCAGGTGCCGATCTGGGCGAAGAGCTTGTCGCAGGAGGTGGGGATGAAGGGGGTCAGGAGGATGCCGCAGATGCGGGTAGCCTCCAGTAGGTTATACAGGACGTGGGCCAGGCGGGGGCCGTTGGCGTCCATGTCCTTGGCCAGGGCCCAGGGCATGGACTCGTCAATGTATTTGTTGGCCCGCTGAATGACCTTGAAGATCTCCTCCAGGGCCTTGTGGGGGGCGCAGGACTCCATGTTGGCCTCATAGCGGTCCCGCAGGCCGGAGGCTAGGGTGATGAGCTCGGTGTCATAGGCCTCGGGGGTCTCCCAGCTCTTGCAGCCGGCGGGCAGGGTGCCGCCGAAGTATTTCTGCACCATGGCGGTGGTCCGGCTGACCAGGTTGCCCAGGTCGTTGGCCAGGTCCACGTTGATGGTGTTAATGAGCAGCTCGTTGGAGAAATTGCCGTCGGAGCCGAAGGGGAAGGTGCGCATCAGGAAGAACCGCAGGGCGTCCACCCCAAACTTCTCCGCCAGCACATAGGGGTCCACCACATTGCCCTTGGATTTGGACATCTTGCCGCCGTCCAGCAGCAGCCAGCCGTGGCCGAAGACGTGCTTGGGCAGGGGCATCTCCATGCTCATGAGCATGGCCGGCCAGATGATGGAGTGGAAGCGGACGATCTCTTTCCCCACGAAGTGGTAGTCGGCGGGCCAGTAGTGGTCGTAGTCGTCGTACTTGTTGTTGTACAAGCCCAGGGCGGTGGTGTAGTTAAACAGGGCGTCCACCCACACGTAAACCACATGGCTGGGGTCGAAGTCCACGGGGACCCCCCAGGAGAAGGAGGTCCGGGAGACGCACAGGTCCTCCAGGCCGGGCTTGATGAAGTTGTTCACCATCTCGTGGACCCGGGAGCGGGGCTGGAGGAAGTCGGTGTTTTCCAGCAGGTCCTGGACGGGCTGGGCGTACTTGGACAGCCGGAAGAAATAGGCCTCTTCCTCGGCGTCCTGGACTTCTCTTCCGCAGTCGGGACACTTGCCGTCCACCAGCTGGCTGTCGGTCCAGAAGGACTCGCAGGGCTTACAATATTTGCCCACGTACTTGCCCTTGTAAATGTCGCCCTTTTCATACATTTTCTTAAAGATTTTCTGAATGGCGGCCACATGATAGTCGTCGGTGGTGCGGATGAACCGGTCGTTGGAAATGTTCATGAGCTTCCACAGGTCCAGCACGCCCTTTTCCCCGGTGACGATGTTGTCCACGAACGCCTGGGGGGTGACGCCGGCCTCAGTGGCCTTGTCCTCGATCTTCTGGCCGTGCTCGTCGGTGCCGGTGAGGAACATGACGTCGCAGCCCTGGAGGCGCTTGTACCGGGCCATGGCGTCGGTGGCTACCGTGCAATAGGTGTGGCCGATGTGGAGCTTGTCCGAGGGGTAGTAGATGGGGGTGGTGATATAAAACTTTTTCTTTTGTTCTCTTTCCATATTACGTTGACCTCCAAGCGCCCCGGGGGCGCGTTTGTATGGGATTAAGGGCTTACGGGGGCGTCTGGGGTGTTGTCCCCGGTCTCCCCTTTTTTCTTTTTCTTTTCCTTGGGGGGCATGGTCCCCATGGGGGCGCAGCCGGCGCAGCTCTGGCAGAAGGTGGCGCAGAGGGGCCGTTCCACCTCCTTAGCGTCGTTGGCGGCCAGGGAGGAGGCCATGGACGCCAGATAGAACATCATGGCCAGATAGAGGGCCGTGTTCGCCAGGGACAGCCCGTCGGCCAGGGCCATGATGTCCAGGGCGGCGGCGGCCACGCAGACCGTTTGGGTGACGGGCACCCGTCCCTTGTCAAAGGCAAAGCCCGCCACCAGGAAGCAGGCCACCAGGGACAGGGCGGCGGCCAGCATAGGCACCCAGTAGTGGCCCAGGATGGGCTCCTCGGCCCAGTTCTGGTGATAGTTTGCCATCACCCACAGGGCGCAGGCGAAGCCTGGCGTCACCACCCAGGCGGTGAGGATGGGCTTGCCCTGGCGCATTTTTTGGGTGACAAAATAGATCCCGGCGGCCCCCAGCAGGCAGAGGATGCCGGTGACCAGCCAGGCGGCGCTCATGGACCGCTGGTTGGTGATGGGGTCCATGGGGCTGCTCACCCACAGGGCCAGGGCCAGAAACCCGCCCACGGCCAAAAGGACCGCCCCGGCCAGCATGCCGGACAGACAGGGCAGGCTGTCGGAGGCGAAGGCGCCGGTGTAGCACCGGTCAAAGACCTGGTGCTTCCCCCGGCCCAGGGCCAGCGGGATCACCACCACCGCCGCCACCACCAGGACCATAAGCCAGGGGGTGGGGGAGCCGGAGACAGGCAGGCCGGTGCCCGGCGCAAAGCCCCGGGTCAGGTAAAGCCAGCGGACCGCCAGACCCGCCAGACCACCCACCACGGCCACGCCGGGCAGGATGACAGATTTTCGCATGGAATCGATCTCCCTTCGGTGAAAAAAGCGGGAGGGGCAGAGACTCCCGCGGATAGCTTCTTTTCATCTTACCACATTCTATGGAAAAACGCACGGGGATTTTATGGTTTCCAGGAATTTTTTTGCAGGCAAACAGGGCCGGCCCAGATTCTTCCCGGAGCCGGTTGCCGAACTCTCCTACCTTATGGTAAAATAAAATAAAAGATCCACCCAACCCAAGCCCACCTTTGGAAAGGAGGCCCAAATGCTCCACCTCTTCAACCGCGCCGAACTGATTACCCTGTTTGATCGGAATCGCTGCATGGACCTGCGGGAGATCCTGCTGCAAAACAACATCGCCAGCCAGGTGAAGACCTTCAACCGAATGACCCAGACCCACGTGGGAGGCGGCCGGCGCACGGTCCCCCTGCTCCAAAACAGCGACCGGGCGTGGCAGTACACCATTTACGTGGCCCGAAAGGACCTGGCGTTTGCCCGCCACGTGACGGGGCTGGGGAGCGAATGAGGAGGATACGCCCTGGTCCTATTTCCTCTTCTCCGTTGAGGACATTGCGATTTGACAAGGAGGACTGCCCCATGAGACGACGCTGTTTCCCCATCCTTCTGCTGGCGGTTGTCCTGTCTTTGTTCGGGTGCGCCACCCAGGGGCCTCAAACCGCCCCCCAGCCAGGGACAGGGGAGCCGCTGGCGGCTGCCTACAAGGAGGAGACCATCACCCAAGCCGGCCTGGAGACCTATAAAAAGCAGCTGGCCTATGTGGAGGGAGAGGAAAACCTCCCCAGTGACCGGGAGATTCTGGACAGCCTGTTGAAAAACATCATCCTCCTAGAGGAAGCCCAGGCCCAGGGCCTGACCCCCACCCAGGGAGAGATTGAGACTTACCTCCAAGAGACCCTCTACACCGCCTGCGCCCTCCCCGAGGGCAAGGCCCTCATCGACGACTACTGCGCCAGCCAAGGCGTCCCCTATGCGGACTACGAGGCCGACCTCCGGGACCAGGCCCCCAGGTTTCTGGCCCGGGCCAAGCTAAAGGAGAAGGTGGCCCGGGACTACTGCCAGGCCCATAACCTGACCTGGGAGGCCAACAACTGGCCCCAGGAGGTGCAGGAGGCGGTGGCGGCCTACGAGGAGGACCTTTGGCAGGCCCATAAAAAGGATGTCATCTACTACCGTTAGGTCACTTGCTTTTTTGATGCCGTGGAAAAAATGAAAAAATTTTGTGCACCCTATCAACGAAATACGCAGTCAAATATCGTATGATATATTAAAATTTTCAAGAATCAATCAGTATGATGGAGGGAAATAAAATGGCGAAGGATGACAGATTTGAGAAGGTTTATTCACAGGGAACACTAAATGTCATGGAAATCTGGGTAGATAAAGAGACTGGCGTGAATTATGTGTTTCATGCAGGGGGAAACGCAGGGGGGATAACACCGCTGTTGGATCGAGATGGAAAACCCATCATTTCTCCAATCGTGAATGGAAAATGGGAACGAGCAAGGGGAGGAGAGCTTTTGCCGTAAGAAAGAGGTGCTTATTTTGTGAAAGGACTAAAACTGACCCTCCTTGGGCTCGGAATTTTGCTTTTTGGCTGCGCGTATGTCATCACGGAAAACTATATTCTACTCTTTCCGGGAGGAGAGTTTGCCGCTTGTGTGATCGGTCTTGCCGTGATGGTTATGGGCTACCGAAAGGATGACGAGCCCAACGAAACGGATTCTGAGAGGCAAGAGGACAACCTCTGCTGACAGAGTGCGGCAGGTTTACAAAAAGGGTTCCCATCCGAGGAACCCCCCTTGGAGTGCACCCCCAAAAGGGGCGATAAGAAAGGTAGATTTCTATGAAGCCAAAGTATTTGCCCTTAAAGCAGCCCATATCTGAACTCAGAATCCCCTGGCTCCCCTGGGTGGCCTGGACCCTCTGGTTCCTGCTGGACCCCGCCCTGAACCGGTTTGGGAATGGGCTGGAATGGGTGTTCCCCCTGTCTGTCATGGCCTGGGCGCTGGGGGTGGTGATCCTGACGCTGCTGTCCGCGCTGTTTTGGCGGTATGG
>JALERU010000049.1 GCA_022764045.1 Clostridiales bacterium
ACGAAAACTCGTTAAAAAACTTTCGTTTTTTATAGCGCGAAGCGCGTCGAGTTTTGTATGAGACGGGGCGGTGCGAAGCACCGCCAGCACGCGTAGCGTGCGTGTTTCAAATGAAAGAATTTCATTTGAAATTAGTATCAGACTATGCAGAGAAGGTTCTCCCGGTGTAAGCCCAGCAAAAAAGCACGGAGATTTTCCCGTGCTTTTTACGGCCAGGAAGGCCGGTTTCGCATAGAATAGCTTGAGGTGATGGACCATGAACGCCAGCGAGAAAACAGCGATCATCGCCCTGGTGGCCAATCTGCTGGCGGAGCATCTGGAGGAAGAGCAACTGGTGGCAGCGGCCTCCATCCTGACCCAGCTTGGCACCACCCTGGGCTTTTTGGCCGCCCAGCGGGCCTTTGACACCACCGGCCGCACCGGCGTGGGGGTGGCTACTCCTTCGGAGCCGGCGCAGACGCCGTCTTTCCAGGCACCGACAGAAACACCACCATCCCAAGGATCAGCGCCATCCCAAAGAAATCCTGGCTCACCAGCGGCGTCTTCAGCCACAGGCAGGTGAGGATCCCGGCAGTTACCAGCTCCGCGCAGGAGAGCAGGGAGGTTTTCACAGGGCCAATGTCACTCACGCCCTGGAGATAGAGGGTGAACGCCATGGCGGTTCCCACCACACCGATGAGAAGCACGCCCAGCACCGTCTCCCCATCCAGCGCCACAGGCTGAGCCCAAAACCGGGAGAGGAAAAAGAGGATGCCTCCGCCGCAAAGCATCCCCCAGCCTGTAATGACGGGGCTGCCGTATACGCCAATGAGCCGCTGGGGCAGGGTGCTGTAAACCACCACCATGGCCGCCCCCAAAAGCCCCCAGAACAAAGCCTGGGGCGAGAGGACCAGGGTGTGGATGTTCCCATGGGTGGCCAGGAAGAAGACCCCCAGCATCGCCAGGCCCAGGGCGGTGAGCTCCCACCGGGTAGGCAAACGGCGGGTGGTGAGGCATACATAGAACAGGATCATCATTTGCCCCAGATAGTTCAGGGCTGTGCCGGTGGCTGAGTTGGAGTAGGCGATGCACTCCAAATAGGTAAACTGGCACGGGATTAGCCCCAGAACCGCAAACAGGAGCAGTCGCCGGGCGTCCTTGCCTGTTTTCCATACCCGCCCCACCTCTTTGGGCCGGCGGGCCGCCATAATCCCCAACAGGATCACCCCGGCCACCAGCATTCGCACCGTGGTCACCCAGCTGGTTTCCAAGCCTTTCTGGGAAAAGAGGAACTGACCCATGGTGCCGGAAAATCCCCAGCACACGCCGCCAAGGATGGCGCATAGGGTCCCCCGCACCACAATTTTTTTGTCGGTCACGTTCCCGCCTCCCTTGTTTACTGCTGGGCTTCCTGTTCCAAGGCCCGGTAATCCAGCTTACCCCGGTCGGTGAGAGGGAGCGCGGGGCGGAAGTGATAGGCCGACGGAATCAGGTACATGTTCAGTTCTTTTTTCGCCAGGGCCCGCAGGTCCTCTTCCAGGCGTTTGGGTTCTGCCCCGGCAGCGGGCACAAGATAGGCCACGGGAAGGGTTTCCCCGCCGGGGCTTTGGCATCCCACCACGGCGCAGGCCTCCACCTGGGGATTGCCCAGCAGGAACTCCTCGATCACGATGGGGAAAATCTTAAAGCCGTTGCGGGAGATCATCCGCTTTTTCCGTCCGGTGACCACCACCCTGCCGTCGGACGTGGTGTGGCCCAGGTCCTTGGTCCACACCCACAGCTTGCCATCCGGGCCGGGCCGAAGGACCTGGCTGTCCGCCTCCGGCATCCCATAATACCCGTTCATCACGGTATCGCTTTGGATAATGAGCTCTCCCTGGACCTCCGGCGGGCAAACTTCTCCTGTCTCTGGATGGACTGCCAGAATACGGCACCCGGGCAGAGGGCGACCCACATCCCCGATTTCCCCAGGGCCGTAGCTCACACAGACGATGCCAGAGGCTTCGGACATGCCGTACTCTTTCACCAGCCGGGCCGAGCACCCTCTCTGCGCCAGGAAGCAGTTGATGCGCCGCTCCAGCTCCGCCGACAGGGTGTCGCCGCCGCAGCGGGGCACCTTTAGGAAGGACAAGTCCGCCTGAGCCGCCCCTTTGTCCTGGAGCAAAAGCTGCCAATAGGCGGTGGTTCCGTTCACCTGCTCCGGGCGGTACTGCTGCAGCAGCTCCCCCAGCTGGTTTGGCTGGAACATGGGGCACAGGATGATAGACATCCCCAAACACAAAGGCACATGGATACATTGGCACAGGCCGAAGGCCGCAAACACCGGGAGCAAAACCAGGCTGGCCCCTCCCCTGCCATACTCTGTATCCGCCTGGGTGTATTGCTCCAGGGAGGCCCGGAAGGCCCGGCGGGAGAGCATCACCCCTTTGGCTGGGCCGGTGGTCCCGCCGGTGTAGGTGATGGCCGCCGGCTCCTCCCATCGGGTGGTATCCGGCTGGGCGGGGACAGGGTCTTGGAGGAATTCCTCCCAAGCCAAACAGTCCGGACCCCGGACGGCCTCCCAGCTTCCCACCCGCAGCTTTTTCCCCAGCTCCGGTGAGACATAGGGGGCCAGCGGCAGGGCCACATAGTGCTCCGCCGGCGCCTTGCCCCGGTTTTCATAGACCTTTCGGAAGGCCAGCTCCAGAGCCAGCACCACTTTGGACTGAGACTGGATCAAATACCCTTCCACCTCGGCGGGGCTCAGCTTCATATCCACCCAGTTGGCCACCGCGCCGATCCGGTCGATGGCGTAAAAGGCGGCAACTGCCTCCGGCGTATTCAGAGAGAGGATGGTGACCAGGTCTCCAGGACCCACACCTCTGGCCCGCAGGCCGGCCTCTGCCCGCAGGATCTCCTGAAAAAGAGCGCCAAAGGTCATGGCCCGGCTGCCGCAGCGGATGGCTACGGCCTCCTTCAGCTCCTCTTTTCCCCGCCACAGGTCTTGATAAATGGCCCCTCCCATTACAGCAGCGTCAGCTTGGGGCCGCCATCCGGGTTCCGGTCCGGGCCGGGACCGCCCCCTTTGTTCACCGCCACGCTGTTGGGATCAATGGGAACCTTCCGCAGCATCAGGCCGGGAATCCCGGACCCCGCCGCCAGATTAGAGCACTGGGACTGCATATAGGGAAAGAGTTGGTCATAGACCTCCCCATGGACCTGGCGCTTCACTTCGTCGGTGGTAGCGCCGGAGCAGTTGAAGATGCCAACCAGCTCCACGGTCATGGTGAACTTGCCTCCTGCGAATTCCTTGTCCCGGAGGGTCTGCTGGAGCTTGCCCACGCAGCGGTTGCCGTCGGCCGCAAAACTTACATTCAGGGAAAAAGAGCTGTCCAGCTGGATCTGCCCGGACTTCTCCAGTTTATTGATCAGGTGGATCTCCTGTACCTTTTGGGTCACTAACGTTGCGTTTGCCATGAAATAAGATCCTTTCTTTTGATAGAATATGATTTTATTATAGTACAGTCAGGGTAGGAAAGTCCAGGGATTTCTTTGCGCCAGTTCCCACCTGCCCCACAATCCTCCTGGAACAGTCCACGTTTTCTGCCTTCTTTGAATAATTCTGCCAGGGCCGCGCACAATAACAAGGCAATTCCAGACAAGGGAGAGAACGCTTTGGACATGAAAAAAATCGGACGCCAGACCGTCCGCTTCCCTTCCCCGCCTGCCATCGTCGGCTTTGGCAGCGCCGTGGGCACCAAAGAGGGGCAAGGCCCTCTGGGCCAGTGCTTTGACTTTGTGGGGAAGGACGACAGCTTTGGCGAAAAGAGCTGGGAGAAGGCGGAGACCGCCATGCAAAAAAAGGCCCTGTCCTTCGCCCTGAAAAAAGCGGGGATTCAAACCGGACAGTTGGATTATATCCTGGCCGGAGACCTGCTGAACCAGTGTATCGCCACGTCTTACTCCCTCCGGTCCCAGAATGTTCCCTTTTTCGGTCTTTACGGAGCCTGCTCCACCATGGCCGAGAGCCTTTCCCTGGGAGCCATGCTGGTGGACGGAGGCTTCGCCAACTATGTGGCGGCCTTGACCTCCTCCCACTTCTGCTCGGCAGAGCGGCAGTATCGGAATCCCTTGGAGTACGGCGGTCAAAAGCCCCCCACCGCCCAGTGGACCACCACAGGCTCCGGGGCGGTGATCCTGTCCAAAAAGGGCAAAGGGCCCTACATTACCCATGTGACCACCGGGAAAGTGGTAGACAAGGGGATCACCGACGCCAACAACATGGGAGCCGCCATGGCTCCGGCGGCCTACGCCACCCTGAAAGCCCACTTTGAGGAGACCGGACGGGAGCCCGCCTTTTACGACCTTATCGTCACCGGCGACCTGGGCAGTCTGGGAAAAGAGATCGTCATCGACTTCTTCCGCCGGGATGGCGTCGATCTCAGCGGGTGCTATCACGACTGCGGCGTCCTCCTTTTCGACCCCAAAACCCAGGACGTCCATGCCGGCGGCTCCGGGTGCGGGTGCAGCGCCGTGGTGCTGACCGGGCATTTGCTGCGGGAATTCCAGCAGGGGAGGCTGAAAAACCTGCTCTTTTGCGGCACCGGGGCCCTCCACTCCCCCACCTCCACCATGCAGGGGGAGAGTGTGCCCGGAATCTGTCACGCCGTGGCCATTTCCACGGAGAAAGGAGGCACGCAATGAGCGGCGCCGGAACCTATCTGGCCGCCTTTCTGTGCGGCGGTATCCTCTGCCTGATCGGGCAGCTTCTCATCGATAAAACCAAACTCACTCCCGCCAGAATCCTGGTCATTTACGTGGTGGCCGGGGTCATCCTGGGGGCCACCGGGCTCTACCGGCATCTCGTTGACCTCTGCGGGGCGGGCGCCACCGTTCCCCTCACTGGCTTTGGGTATAACCTGGCCAAAGGCGCCGCCACTGGGGTGGCGGAAAGTGGTTTCCTCGGCGCTCTAATGGGCGGGATCACCGCGACCGCCGGTGGGATCGCCGCCGCTGTGTTTTTCGGCTATTTGGTGGCCATGCTGTTCAAATCCAAACCAAAAAGCTAATCCGCATTGCCTTTTCTTCCTTCTGCTGATATAATGTCCCTATCATGCAAAAAACTGCCCCAGCACTGTTGGGGCGGGCAGGAGGAGGGACACACCATGGTGAGCTGGGAAGAATTAGAGGCCAGGTGCCAGCACTGCCAAGCCTGCCCCCTGGCGGAGACCCGCACCAACATGGTCTTCGGGGTGGGAAACCGACAAGCGGACATCCTCTTCATCGGAGAGGGCCCCGGGGAACAGGAGGATCTCCAGGGCGAACCCTTTGTGGGCCCGGCCGGCAAACTGCTGGACCTGATGCTGTCACTGATCGACCTGGAACGCTCCAAGGTCTATATCGCCAACATCGTGAAATGCCGTCCCCCCAGAAACCGGGACCCCTTAAACACCGAGCAGGACGCCTGCATCGGTTACCTGCGGGCCCAAACCGCCCTGCTGCGCCCCAAGATCATCGTCTGCCTGGGCCGGATCGCTGCCACGCGGATCATCGACAAGGATTTCCGCATCACCCGCCAGCATGGCCAATGGTTTCAGCGGGCCGGGGTGCAAATGACAGCCATTTACCACCCCTCTGCCCTGCTCCGGGACCCTACAAAAAGGCCGGATACCTTTGTGGACCTCAAGGGAATCCAAGCCAAGGTGAGGGAGCTGTGCCCTGACAGCTTTACCCCCTTGGTAAGAGGATGACCCCCATTTCCCCGAAAACAAATCCCTTCGTACCTGAACCACAACAGATACGAAGGGATTTTTTATTCTGTACAATCTGTAAAGTAAGATCGCTTTACGGTGGAATCACAGCTTACAGACGTTCTCCGGATTTCCCGCCAGATACGCCTCGACATTCTGGAAAACAATCTCCGCCCGGCGAAGCATGCTCTCATCGGTGGCAAAAGCCACATGAGGCGTGAGAACTGTGTTCTTAGCGTGAAGCAAAGGGTAGTCCTCGGGAATGGGGGGCTCCATGTCAAAAACATCAATGCCCGCGCCGGCGAGCTTGCTCTTGTTCAAGGCCTCAGCCAAAGCAGCGTTGTCCACGATGGCGCCCCGGGCCACATTGATGAGAAGGGCGGAGGGCTTCATGGCCGCAATCCGCTCTTTTGAGATCAATCCCTTGGTCTCCTGATTGTTGGGCACGTGGATGGAAACGATATCGCTCCGGGCCATGAGCTCCTCCAGAGAGACATACGCCACCCCCATAGCCTCCACTTCAGGCCGCACAGTGCGGGAGTAAGCAATGACCTTTGCCCCAAAGGCCTGAAACAGCCGGGCGGTCATGGTGCCGATGGCCCCGGTGCCCACAATCCCCACGGTGCGGCCGCCGATCTCCCGGCCCCGCAGAGGACCGCCCACACCGCCGTTTCGGGTGGCGGTCTCACAGGCGGGCATCTTTCGCAGGCAGGCGATGGTTAGCCCAATGGCCAGCTCTGCCACGCACTGGGTGGAGTAGCCGGCAGCGTTGCAGATCATGATCCCCTTCTCCTTACAGGCGTCCAGGGCCACATGGTCGATGCCGGTAAAGGCCACGTCCAACATTTTCAGGTTAGAGGCGGCGGCCACCACCTGGGCCGGATAGGGGTTGTTGGCGATAATGGCAATGTCGCTGTCGCCGGTGCGGCGGATCAGCTCCACCGGATCGGTGGTTTTATCGCTGTATGCTGTAAAGGTATGTCCCTTGTCCTCCAGGCCAGCCTGATACCGGGCCAGCACCTCAGCGGGAATCCCCAGAGGCTCTAACAGGGTAATCTTCATGGAAAGGACCTCCTCTTCCGGCTCAGAACGGCAGGTTCATTCCGCTGGTAATCTTCCCCATGCTGGTGCTCATGTCGTCCATGGCGGCCCGGACGGCCTCGTTGACTGCTGCAATGACCATGTCCTGGAGCATCTCCACGTCGTCGGGGTCCACTGCCTCGGGATCAATGGTCAGGGCCTTTAGGGTGTGCTTACCATCCACCGTGGCAGAGACCACGCCGCCGCCGGCGGTGGCAGTATACTCCTTCTCCTGGAGCTCCGCCTGAGTCTTTTCCATGTCGGCCTGCATCTTCTGGGCCTGCTTGATCATGTCCATATTCAGGCCGGGCATCCCCATGCCCATCCCCTTGCCGCCCTTGCGGCCCATGGGGGGGCGTCCATATCCTTTTGCCATATCCGTTTACTCCTTCAAATCCAATTTATTTTACCGTGAAATTTCCAAACTGCCGGCCCAAAGCCAGCAGGTCATTAAACTTGTCCTCCTCCGACTGAGGCTGGCCGGACGCCTGAGCGGGCGCCGGTTGGGCTGCAGGCTCGGGCTTTCCCACCTTAAAAACCACCCGGCGTTTTTGGCCGGTGTACGCCTCGGCGGCCCGCTCCAACATGGCGGGGGTGTCTCCCCGGCTCAGGAAACCCTGGGTCAACTCGGAGTCGGTCCAAATGGTCAGGGTCCGTTCCTCAAAAGTCCCGGTCACCGACTCGGGCTTGTGGAGGAAGGAATTGACCATGGGAGGGAGATCCCGCAGGGTAGACAGGAAAGCGGGCCACTCCACCGTCCCTTCGCCGGTCTTTTTGGGGGGAGGCACCGGTGCTGCCGGGCTGGGAGGGGGCGCGCTCACCGGCGCAGCCTGAGGGGCCGGAGGTTCCGGCGCAGGCGCTCTGTCCCAGGGAGGGGTCTCCTCCTCTTCGGCGAAAACGAAAGGCTCCTCATCCTCCTCCGGCGGGGGTACGTCCTCCCAAGGAGGTGTGTCTTCCGCCGCAATGGGCTCCGGCGCCTTTTTCGGCGGCTCCTGCTCCGTAGGCGTTGCCGTCCGCTGCACCACAATGCCCTTGGCCACTTGTTCCTCCAGGCGGCTCAGGCGGGCGGACAGCCCCTCTGTACTATCCGACAAGCGGCGGTCGCACAGCCGGATCAGGCAGAGCTCCGCGTCCAGCCGACGGCTGCTGCTGCGATACAGGTCGGCCTGAGCCGCCTGCAAAACGGTCATCATCTGCACCAGCTCCGCAGCGGTGAACCCCTCGGTGAGCCGGCGGATCACGCGCTCCTCATAGCCCCCGGTGAGCAGGCCGTGGCCTCCCTCCGGGGCGGTTTTGCGGATGAGCAGATCGCGCACCAGGGAAGCAATCTCTCCCAGTAGGGCGCCCATGTCTTTTCCGTCCCGATAGAGGGTGTCCAGCTCTTCCAGGGCCCCGGCGGTGTCCTCTCGGGCCACGCAGTCCAGAATCTTCGCCGTCCGGCGGTTTCCCGCCAGGCCCAGCACATCCAAGACCACTTCTTCGCTCAGCTCCCCCTCCGCGCCGCCGCACTGGTCCAGCAGGGACAGGCCGTCCCGCAGTCCGCCGTCGGCCAGACGGGCCAGCAGCTCTGCCGCCGGGGGGGTTAGCGCAATGCCCTCCTGCCGAGCCACATAGTCCAGCCGCCCAGCCAGGGCCCGGGGGGAAATCCGCTTAAAGGCAAACTGCTGGCACCGGGACTTGATGGTAGCGGGGACCTTGTGCAGTTCCGTGGTAGCCAAAATAAACATCAGGTGGGCCGGTGGCTCCTCCAAAATCTTCAGCAAAGCGTTAAAAGCCGCAGTGGAGAGCATATGGACCTCGTCCACAATATAAACCCGTTTCCGCACCGCCGCCGGGGTATAGGCCGCCTCGTCCCGCAGGGCGCGGATCTGATCCACACCGTTGTTGGAGGCCGCGTCCAGCTCCAGCACATCCAGGATGGAGCCGTTTTCAATGCCCAGGCAGGAAGGACAGCAGTTACAGGGGTTGCCGTCCACCGGGTTTTCGCAGTTGACTGCCCGGGCCAGGATTTTGGCGCAGGTGGTCTTGCCGGTGCCCCGGGTGCCCGTAAAGAGATAGGCGTGGGACAGCCGGCCCGTGGCCACCTGCCGCTTCAGTGTCTCAGTAATATGGGGCTGCCCTACCACCTCGTCAAAGGTGCGGGGCCGCCATTTCCGGTAAAGTGCCTGGTACACCGGCCTTCCTCCTCTGTTTTGTGTCATAAAAACAAATCTGCCTATGCTTCGGCATCCGGCAGGACCGCACACCGGCCTTTGAAGGACCTCCCATCCCTGTCTCACCGGCAGCCAGCTCAAAACCGGCAAACCCGCGGCACACGCGGCGTTCTGCTTAGTGCTGCTCGGTTCCCCGCCTGACACGGTTCACAGTGCTGCGTTGCGCAGGACCGATTTATCATCACCGCTTACCGGCAACTAACGGAACAAGAGGCCTCCGGGGGTCCGGGATTCATCCCTGCTACAGCGGATTGCAGGTACAGGGCACCGCTATCTCCCCGACTAGTGCGGCCATGCCCGATGCCGATACAGCATCCGGCAGACTGTTGGTACATATCATACAACATTTTCCCAAAAGAATCAAGCCGCTCCCGCAAAAATATTGCCTTCGGCCGCAAAAAAGTCTTTACTTTTTTCTATCTTCTGGTATACTATAATCTTGTTCGGAGAAAGCGCAGACCTTTGCCGGGAAAACAACATACATGGGCCTATAGCTCAGTTGGGAGAGCGTTCGGTTCGCATCCGAGAGGTCGAGGGTTCGAATCCCTTTAGGTCCACCACATAGAAAACCACCGCTGTTCACTGCGGTGGTTTTCCTTTCTATTTTTTCCTTTCCAACATCAGCCCAGATACCATGTTGCTTAATGGGGTGAATTGCGCCGTTTGGATTGCCATACAGCGCAGCCTTCTTCCGCGCCCCCAGGCCCTGAATAATACTCTCCTTTCCCACCTTTCAAAAATGGGTGAAAACCGTTTTATTTGCATCCTTCCCCCTTGAAAAAAGACGATACATATATTATACTGTATAATAATTCAATTATGCTGGCGCGCAGGCAGCGGGACGGAACAGGCAGCCTGCTTCTTTGTTTTTCCACCCTCCGCGCCTCCTGCTCCTTTGCCTCGATCTGTTCCCTTCCCAGGAGGTGTGGGGCTCTGGGACACGTTGAGAAAATAACTTTTACAGGAAGCTGTGATGGACCATTAACCTCAACCATACACAAAAACAGAAAATCTTGATTGTAGACGATTCGGAAATGAACCGTTCTATTTTGGCGGATATGCTGGACAGTCAGTATGAGATTCTCGAGGCCGAAGACGGCGCCGCGGCCATCACCATGCTCCAAAAGCACGTGCTGGATATCTCCCTGGTGCTGCTAGATGTGGTGATGCCCAATGTGGACGGCTTTGAAGTGCTGACCGTGATGAACCAGAAGCACTGGATTGACGACATCCCTGTGATTATGATCTCCGCTGAAAGTGGCTCGACCCAGGTGGAGCGGGCCTATGAACTGGGCGTGACGGATTTTATTCCCCGCCCCTTCGACACCCTGATCGTCCGCCGCCGGGTAAACAACACCATCCTGCTGCTGGCCAAGCAGAAAGAGCTCATCGGGATGCTGGCCGATCAGATCTATGAAAAAGAGCGCATGAGCAGCATCATGGTGGATATTCTGAGCCATGTTGTGGAGTTCCGAAACGGGGAAAGCGGGCAGCACATCATCCATGTCCGCACTTTGACGGAGATTTTTCTGCGACAGTTGCAGCGAAAGACAGACCAGTACCGGTTCTCCCAGGCCGACGTGGCTCTCATCTGCACCGCCTCAGCCCTTCACGACATCGGCAAAATCGCCGTGAACGAAGATATCCTAAACAAGCCCGGCCGGCTGACGCCGGAAGAGTTTGAGCTGATGAAAACCCACTCCCTGGTGGGCGCGGAGATGCTGGAAAACATCTCTACCTATGGAAACGAGCCCCTGGTGAAAACCGCCTACGAGATCTGCCGCTGGCACCACGAGCGTTATGACGGGCGGGGCTATCCCGACGGGCTGGTGGGCGACGACATCCCCATCTCCGCCCAGATTGTGGCCCTGGCAGACGTCTATGACGCGCTGACCAGCGACCGCTGCTACAAAAAAGCTTTTTCCCATGAGACCGCGGTGCAAATGATCCTGGACGGTCAGTGCGGCGTTTTTAACCCCCTGCTGCTGGACTGTCTGCGGGACGTGGCCCCCACTCTGGCGGAGGAACTGGCCCGGGCCTCTACCCAGACCCGTCAGCCGGAACCGCGGCAGCTTTCCCAGGAGATCATCTATCACAAGGATCTGCTGGCCTCCGAGCGGTCCCTGCGGCTGCTGGATCACGAGCGGATGAAATATAATTTCTTTGCCGCCATGACGGAGGAAATCCAGTTTGAATACACCGTAACGCCCAACATGCTCACCCTGTCTGGCTGGGGCGCGAAAAAGCTGGGTCTGGACGAGGTGATTATGGAGCCCCAGAAAGATGAAAAAGTTCTCCGGCTTATCGGGGCAGACACCTGGCGAAGCATTGCCAACGCCCTGCAGGTAACGTCACCGGAGCACCCGATGACCAACTATGAGTGTCTGCTCCACCTCGATGGGCAGCCCCGCTGGCACCGGATCATCGCCCAGTCCATGTGGTCGGCCGAGGATTCCCCCAGCTATGTGGGCGCCATCGGCAAAATCGTGGATATCCATGACTCCCGGGTGAAACTGGAGGACTTGGAAAAACGGGCCTCCCACGACATGCTGACAGGGCTTTTGAACCACTCCAGCGCCAAAGAGCTCATCCGAAACAAGATTAAAAGCAACCCAAAGGAAGCCTACCTTCTGGTGATTCTTGACCTGGACCAGTTCAAAGCCGCCAACGACAGCTTCGGGCACATCTTTGGGGATCAGGTCCTCATCCACGTGACAAAGCAGCTGCGTCAAAGCACCCGCCGGGATGATATCGTGGCCCGGGTGGGTGGCGATGAGTTTTTGATCTTCCTGGAATATAAAACAGACGCCACACAGGTGGTGGACCGTATTTTCGGCGCCATCACCGGGCATTACAAGGACTTCCCCCTCTCTGTCAGCATGGGGGTCGCCTGCACAAATGAAGTGGGGGGTGAATACGAAAAGCTGTTTCACGCGGCGGATCAGGCGCTCTATTCCGCCAAACGGGCGGGACGCCGCCAGTACCGCTTTTATGACGATTCCATGCGGGAGACACTGTCTGCCATTTCTCCCATTGACCGAGATGTAAAAGGAGGGAGCCCCAAATGACTCTGCAAGATTGCTACGCCGCCCTGGGCGGCAACTACGCGGATGTATCCGCCCGTCTACACAGCGACCGTTTGGTGCAGAAATTTCTTCTGAAGTATTTAGACGACCCCAGCTTCCAACAGCTCTGCACCGCCATGGAGGAGAAGGATTATGAGTTGGCTTTTCGGGCCGCGCACACCATCAAGGGCGTGTGCCAGAACCTGAGCTTTACCCAGCTACTGGACTCCAGCAGCCAGCTCTCCGACGCCCTTCGCCATGGCTGGACCCCAGAAGCAGACCCGTTGCTGGAACGGGTGAAAGCCGATCAGATGACCGTAACAGCAGCAATTCAATCCTTCCGCGAGGAGAGTGAAGGGTAACATGCAGAACAAAATCTACCGCTTTTTGGTCGGTAGCCTGGTGGTCATTTGTGCGGTCTGCGTAACCGTGTTCGGGGTGCTGGCTTCCTATCTGAACCGGGAAAATGAGCAGGCCATCAGCCAGATTGGCAACATTTACATGGCCAGCATGAACGATAGAATCTCCAAGCATTTTGAAACCATGACCGATCACCGCCTGGAGCAGATGGAGACACTGACCAAGACCATCCCGCCCGCCTACCGCACCGGGAAAGAGTCTCTGGCCGAATGGCTGGAATACAACGGGCAGGCCAGAGGGTTTGACTCTGTGTCCTACTGCCACGCCGACGGAAGCCTTGAGATTATCTATGGGGAAGAGATCAGGCCCTATAGCTCCACGACCCTTCTCAACGCCATAGAAAACGGCCAGAACATCGTTGCCGTCGGCTATAACGGCGAGGGTGAGCAGGTGATTCTGGCCTGCGTGTCTGTCAGCGTTGACGTGCCGGGCATGGAGGACTGTATCGGCCTGGTGGGTGAGTTGCCTATCAGCGCAATCGCCGACTCGCTGTATCTGGAGGACGAGGATGCCCTGATCTATTCCTTTATCATCCGTAAGGATGGCAGCTTTGTGGTGCGCAACTCCGACGCAGTGCGGAGCAACTATTTTGACCGGGTCCGGGCCATCTATGATGACCTGGACGGCCAAACCCCCGAGGAATACATTACGGAGCTTGAGGCCGCCATGCAGTCTGGAAGCGACTACTCCACCATGATCCAATTCAATGGTGAGCGCCGCCACATGTACTGCTCCAGCCTGCCGAACTCCGTCTGGTATTTGGTAACCCTCATGCCTTACGGCGCGCTGAACGAGTCGGTGGAAACCCTGGGAACCCGGTCCCTTACTGCGGCCATGGGAAGCTGCGCAGTGATCCTTGTGATTCTGCTGTTTGTGTTCCTACGGTATTTCGCCATGAACCGCACCCAGATGAAGGAACTGGAGGAGGCCAGACAGATGGCCGAGGAAGCCAGCCGGTCCAAGAGTGAGTTCCTCTCTAACATGAGCCACGATATCCGCACACCCATGAACGCCATTGTGGGCATGACGGCCATCGCTACAACCCACATCGACGATCCCCAGCAGGTACGCAACTGCCTGAAAAAGATCACCCTATCCAGCAAGCATCTTCTGGGGCTGATTAACGACGTGCTGGATATGTCCAAGATCGAAAGCGGAAAGATGGCCCTGAATGTGGAGCTGGTCTCCCTGCGGGAAGTCATGGACAGCATCGTCAACATCGTGCAGCCCCAGGTAAGGGCCAAACATCAGAAATTCAACATCTCTATTTACGACATCAGCTCGGAGAATGTACACTGCGACAGCGTGCGTCTGAACCAGATTTTGCTGAACCTGCTCTCCAATGCCATCAAATTCACCCCGGAGGGGGGTTCCATCCAGGTGGTTCTTCATGAGGAACGCTCTCCCAAGGGTGATGGTTATGTCCGCATCCGCATCCAGGTGCAGGACACCGGCATTGGGATGTCGGAAGAGTTCCAAGCCCATATCTTTGAGTCCTTTACCCGGGAGGACAACAAGCGGGTCCACAGGATCGAAGGAACGGGCCTGGGGATGGCCATCACCAAGTACATTGTGGACGCTATGGACGGCGAGATTACTTTGTCCAGCCGTCTCGGCGAAGGCAGTGAGTTCCAGGTTGTTTTGGACCTGGAGCGCGCCGAGGAACGGGCGGAGGATATGATCCTGCCCGACTGGAACATGCTGGTGGTAGACGACGACCGCCAGCTGTGCGAGAGCACCGTGGACTCCTTAAAGTCCATCGGCATCCGGGCGGACTGGGTGCTGGACGGCGAGAGCGCCGTGCGCACCGTCACCCAGCACCACAACCGCCACGCGGATTACCACGTGATTTTGCTGGACTGGAAGCTGCCTGACATGGACGGTATCCAAACCGCCCGGGCGCTGCGGGCCCAGTTGGGCGACGACGTGCCCATCCTGCTCATGTCCGCCTACGACTGGACCGAGATTGAGGAAGAGGCCCGGGCGGCCGGCATCAGCGGCTTTTTGATGAAACCCCTTTTCCGGTCCACCCTGTATTATGGCCTGCTGCCCTATGCCAACGAGGAAGAAACCCAAAGCAAGAAGAAAGAGGACGACACGCCGTCATTCTGCAACAAACGTCTCCTGGTGGCCGAGGACAACGAGCTCAACTGGGAGATCGCCTACGAGCTGCTTCAGGAGATTGGACTGAAGCTGGAATGGGCGGAAAACGGCCAGATCTGCGTGGATATGCTCCGGCGGTCCGAGCCGGGATACTACGACGGAATCCTCATGGACATTCGCATGCCCGTGATGAACGGCTATGAAGCCACCGACGCCATCCGGGCCATGGACCGTCCGGATGCCTCCCTGCCCATCATCGCCATGACGGCGGACGCCTACTCCGAAGACATCAAGCGCTGCCTGGAGCATGGCATGAACGCCCATGTGGCCAAGCCCATTGACCTGAAAGAAGTCGTCCGGGTTCTCAAACGATATCTGGGTGACTGAACTCTTTTCCCATCCCTATGAACAGAAAGCCGCTCCCTTCGGAGGTTCCGAGGGGGGCGGCTTTCATGCTATGACATCTTTTTTTGGCCGGTAAAATGGTATAATTCTCCCTCCGGATGGCAAACTATATTCCGTCTTCCCTTGGGAGGATAAACTGACTAAGAGGTGATCGCCATGACAACCAAAGAGCTGCTCTATATCGAAGATGCTCTGGGCCATGAGAAGTATTTCCAGAGCAAGTGCAAGGAAACCGCCAGCCAGCTTCAGGACCCGGAGCTGAAAAACTACGTGACCCAGATGGCCCAGAAGCATCAACAGATCTTCCAGAAATTCTACGGCCTGCTGTAAGGAGGAAATGAAAATGGACGATAAAAACTTAATGGAAAATATCCTTTTGCTGGAGAAGGGTGTCTGCGACCTCTTCCTCCATGGCACCATCGAATCTCCCACCAGCAGCGTGCATCAGGCCTTCAACTCTGCCCTGGGCGAGTCCCTGACCATGCAGGACACCATCTATGACATGATGGCCGACAAGGGCTGGTACCCCACGGAACAGGCCGAGCAGAAAAAGGTCAACTCCGTCAAGCAAAAATTCAGCGGTCAGTAACCAAAAACGCAGGTTCCCCATGCACCTGCGTCTGGTAAGGAAACAGTAGACACTCACAAACGTGTGGGTGTCTACTGTTTTGCTGCGCCTGTGGGCGCGGGTAAGTCCCGTTGAATAAATGACCTAAACCTCGAAACTCCTCCAGCTCCACCAAGCGCAAAAGAAAGGGTAAGATTCACAGAGCAGCCTGATCGCCTTGGCCGCCCCCGGCGGCTTCGCCTGGTTCCACCCCGTGTAGAGTTCCCAGTTCCGCCGGTAGCTCGGGTCCCATCTGTCGCTCACATAACGCCCAATGGAACGCAGGATACTCGCCGGCGCAACGCCATTTTCCTTGGCGACTTTTGCAACCAGGTGGTCATACCTTGGAGTGTCGTACGTCAGTTCCTTTGCAATCGCTTGCTTCAAAATTTGTGTCATGTAGCGAATTCCCTTGCTATCGGGCCTGCCGAATCGGCTCACATAAAATTTGATGACAACCTCATCCTTCATGTTGGACATAGATATCCTCCATTCACCTGTCACTTCGTGGTCCTCGGCAGAAAGTCGACCAAGTGCAATACCAGCGGCGGAGATTGTTGTTGAAGGACGGGATTCTTCTATCCACCGATCTTCCGGATCGCCCCCTCATCAGTCAGCTCCGCTGACAGCTATGGTTTAAGGTGCTTCGCATTGGATTGAATCGAACTGTCCCCCGGACAGTTCGACCCCCGAGGGGAAGCCTACGTGCTATGCTACGTTGGCGTGATTGCTACGGTATTTTTCTACAATAAGCCATACAGGCTTTGCCAATCGCCTTCCCCTGGGGGGGAAGGTGGGCCGGCGGAACGCCGGGTCGGATGAGGGCGAGCCTGGAGGGTTCCACAGCGTGGGTAATAAGGTGGTAACGGTATCCCACTACCCTCCCCCGCCACTATGAAATCGTCCCCCCATCAGGTGTCTCCGGCGCCAGCTCCCCCCACAGATACCGACAACAGGCGGAGGTGGAGGGTTTCTTAGGATTCCTCCTTGTTTTCACAAACAGAAAGAAACGCCTCGGCGATTTGATTCAAGGCAACACGTTCTCGATGATTGAGAGATGACAACATGTTTGAATTTGAAATCTCCCCGGTCATGAAATAAGAAATATCCATATTGAGTGTTTGGCAGATCCGCACAATATTTTCGGGACGAAGTGCTTTCTGCCCTTTTTCTGCAGAAATGATCGTCTTTACGGATAATCCCGATAACTCAGCCAATTTCTCTTGGGTTAAACCAATTTTCTGACGCTGGTAGAGCAAACGCTTTCCCATTTCAACAAGGAAGTTGTCTTTTGTTCCCATTTTACCACTCCTACGAGGGAATCATATCGCATAATTGGCAAAAAAAGAATCCCCCATGGTGGACAAATGTCCCCCATAATGGTATAAGCACATATTTTGAGTAAAGTTTTTGCTATCTATCAGCAGAATACAGTTACAAGGTGGGTAACAGCGCGCATCTCATAACACGAACCCCCCTCGCTCCCAAAGGAACGAGGGGGGTTCATTGAACACAAAGGATCAGATTTTTTCCAGGATCAGCTTGGCGCAGTCGATTTGGTTGGGGATGTTCCCTTTCTCGTCGCGGACTCTCCAGATGTCAGGAGTGATCTCATCCACTACATACATCTTGCCGTCGGCGTCGTAGCCCACCTCGATCTTGAAGTCGATGAGGGTCAGGTTCATGGCGGCCAGTTCCTTCTTCAGGACCTCGCCCACCTTGACCAGGATGCCCAGGGCCTCGTCATACTGGCCAGGGGCCAGCAGGCCCTTCATGATGCACAGGCGCTCGCTGATCAGAGGATCGCCCTGGTCGTCGTCCTTCAGGGTGACCTCGGTGTAGGGAGGATCGAAGACGATGCCCTCCTCCAGGCTGAACCGGCGGCACATGGAGCCGGCAGTGAAGTAACGCAGCACAAACTCCAGCTTGGGCACGGTGAGCTGACGGACCTGCATCAGGTTCTTGTCCACATCAGCGCCCAGGTAGTGGGTGGGGATGCCGTTCTTCTCCATGATCTCAAAGAAGTGCTTGGAGATCTGCAGGCCGATCTTGCCCTTGCCTTCCACGCTGCCGCCCACGGTGTTATAGCCGGGGTCAAACATGCCGTTTTCGCCGGTGGCGGAATCCTTAAAGAACAGATTTACCACGCCGGACTCCTCATCCAGCATGACGGTTTTGGTTTTTCCATCGTACAAGGTTTTCATATTGGTCGTCCTCCCTCATAAAAATATCTCGGTGTCACATGACCATTTTAACTTTGTTATTATAGCACACTCTGACGAAAACGGAAGATTTGAGCGAAAATTTTTTCAAAGGATTTGCAGATTTTTTTAGGGGGTTAATGGGCTTCTTCCAATTTCCCACCTTGGCGCCCTTACAGCCGGTGGTCGTCTCCCCACTGGCACATGGCGTCCAGAATGGGCATGAGAGTCTTTCCCCGTTGGGTCAGGCTATACTCCACCTTTGGGGGGATCTGGGGATACTCCCGGCGGTGGATGAGCTGGTCGGCCTCCAGCTCTTTCAGGGTGGCGCTGAGGGTTTTGTAAGAGATGCTGCCGATGTAACGTTTCATCTCATTGAAGCGAACCACCCCAAACTCCATCAGGGTATATAGAATGGTCATCTTGTATTTTCCGTTGATGAGGGACAGGGTGTAGCTAAAGCCTGTGGTTCCCAGGGATTCTTGGGTGATGCAGCGGTTTTCCATCATACACTTTCCTTTTGGTTAGTATCGCACTCAAAGGTGCGTACTTGCTTTTTCTTCCATAATTGCTTACAGTATAGCTCAGGAAAGCGATTTCGTCAATCGCTGAAAGCGCAAGGAGGCACAAGTATGTCCAAAAATATCATCATTCTCAACGGAAGTCCCCGCAAGAAAGGAAACACCGCCGCCCTGATTCAGGCCTTTACCCAGGGGGCGGAGCACGCGGGCCATCGGGTGACCATGTTCCCCCTGGACGCCATGGAGATCCACGGCTGTAAAGGCTGCTTTGGGGGCGGAAAGGACCCGGCGCACCCCTGCGTGCAGCGGGACGACATGGAGAAAATCTACCCGGCCTACCGGGACGCCGACCTGGTTGTCCTGGCCTCTCCCCTGTATTACTGGAACTTCAGCGGCCAGCTCCGCACCGCCTTTGACCGGCTCTTCGCCGTAGCCGAATGTGAGCCGGGCTATGTCAACCCCAAAAAAGAGGCCGTTCTGCTAATGGCCGCCGAGGGCTATGACTTCGGCGACTGTCTGCGCTATTATGACCACCTGCTCCAGCACCTGGGCTGGACCGACCGGGGAAAGATTCTGGCCGGAGGAAACATGGAAGTGGGCGACATCGACGGCAAGGCCGAGCTGGAGCAGGCCTGGCGGTTGGGGGCCAGCCTGGTCTGAGTCCCTGTCCCCCGTTTCCCCCTGGGTTTGTCCCCTCCCCTCTTGTTTTTCCGTGGATTTCGGCTATAATCATAGGTACCGTATTTTGACGAAACCAGGAGGCGGCTATGGAACAGCGGACATTATTTGAGCGGGAAGACACCCAGCCCCTGGCCGCCCGGCTGCGGCCGCAAACTTTGGAGGAATATGTGGGCCAGACCCATCTGCTGGGGGAAGGCAAGGTCCTGCGGCGGCTGATCGAGAGCGACCGGATCTCCTCCATGATCTTCTGGGGCCCCCCGGGGGTGGGAAAAACCACCCTGGCCCGGATCATCGCCAACTCCACCAAGTCGGAATTTATCGACTTTTCCGCCGTGACCAGCGGCATCAAAGAGATCCGGGCCGTGATGCAGCAGGCCGAGAGCAACCGGCGGTTTGGGGAACGGACCATCGTCTTTGTGGACGAGATTCACCGGTTCAACAAAGCCCAGCAGGACGCCTTCCTTCCCTTTGTGGAGAAGGGCAGCATCATCCTCATCGGGGCCACCACGGAGAACCCCTCCTTTGAGGTCAACGGGGCCCTGCTGTCCCGGTGCAAGGTTTTTGTGCTCCAGGGGCTGCAAACAGAGGACTTGGTCCAGCTCCTTCGGCGGGCCCTCACCGATCCCCGGGGCTTTGGAGAGCAGCAGGTGGTCATCCAGCCGGAGATGCTGGAGGCCATCGCCCGCTTTGCCAACGGAGACGCCCGGTCCGCCCTCTCCACCCTGGAGATGGTGGTCCTCAACGGAGAGGTCTCCGGCCAGACCACCACCGTGACCCAGGAGACCTTGGAGCAGTGCACAGCAAAAAAATCTCTGCTCTATGACAAAAAGGGGGAGGAACACTATAACCTCATCTCCGCCCTGCACAAATCCATGCGGAACTCCGACCCCGACGCCGCCGTCTACTGGCTGGCCCGGATGCTGGAGGCCGGAGAGGACCCCCTCTACATCGCCCGCCGGGTGACCCGGTTCGCCAGCGAGGACGTTGGACTGGCCGATCCCCGGGCGCTGGAAATCGCCGTGGCAGCCTATCAGGCCTGCCATTTCATTGGCATGCCGGAGTGCTCCGTCCATTTGACCCAGGCAGTGGTTTACCTCTCCCTGGTCCCCAAATCCAACGCCCTTTACAAAGCCTATGAGGGGGCGAAAAGGGACGCCTTGACCCAGCTCTCCGAGCCGGTCCCCCTGGTGATCCGCAACGGCGTCACCAAGCTCATGAAGGAGCTGGACTATGGCAAGGGCTATCAATACGCCCACGACGCCAAGGACAAGCTCACCGACATGCAGTGCCTGCCCGACAGCCTGCTGGGCCGGGAATACTACCGCCCCACGGACCAGGGCCAGGAGGGAAAATTCAAGACCCGCCTGGAGCAGATCAAAGCCTGGAAGGCCCGGCAGGAAGCCCACAAGCCGGAGGAGTGACAGGCACAACATTGAGGTCTGGGGGAAATATCCCTCATTTTGATACACGGAGCGATCCCTTATGGAACTGACCATTGTACCCTTTCTCATCGTCTGCCCCCTGGTTTTTCTGGCTGGCTTAGTGGACGCCATGGTAGGGGGCGGGGGGCTGATTTCCCTGCCGGCTTATCTCATTGCGGGCCTGCCCGTCCACTTTGCCATTGGCACCAATAAGCTCAGCTCGGGTATGGGGACCACCCTGGCCACCATCCGGTTTGCCCGCAGCGGGTATATCAACTGGAAACTGGGGGCCTTTTGCGCGGTGTGCGCCTTGGTGGGCTCCACCGCCGGCGCCAAGCTGGCCCTGCTCATTGCCGACGAAGTGTTTAAGATCATCATGCTGGTGATTCTTCCCTTGACGGCCCTGTACATCCTCCGGGGGCGGGCCCTGGACACAGACCGGCCCCCCTATGGCCCATGGAAAACCACCGCCATCGCCATGGCCACTGCCCTGGTGATCGGGCTCTACGATGGGTTTTACGGCCCGGGCACCGGTACCTTTCTCATCCTGCTGCTGACGGGACTGGCCCATCTGGAGCTCCACGCGGCCAACGGCATCGCCAAGGTCATCAACCTGACCACCAACCTCTCCGCTCTGGTTGTTTTCCTCTGGAACGGAAAGGTCCTTCTCCCCCTGGGCCTGGCCGCCGGGTGCTTCAGCCTTTTGGGCAATTACCTGGGCACCCGCTTCTTCGACAAGAGCGGCGCCAAGGCCGTGAAGCCTTTGATGATTCTGGTGCTGGCAATCTTCTTTGTAAAAATTCTCTCAGAACTGCTATAAAATCGTTGGCCCCGTAGCAGCTTTCCGCCACGGGGCCAACGATTGTTTTCACTTAAAACAGATTTCCCGGTGAGATCTCTTCCAGATCCCGGATAACCTCCAGCTTGCCGATGATCCGCACGCTGGTGGCGGTGTACTCCCCCACATCATGGTCGGTGAGAAAGCCCGCCACCTCCCGCAGGAGCACGGTGATTTCGTCAATGTCCTCGTGGGTCTGGACGTAGCGAAGGTAGTTCACGTCTTTCTGCCACCGGTCCTGGACCCCTTTGGTCAGTTCTGTGGCTCGGTCCCAATCCTCATCCTGGGCCGCTTCAGCAGCTTGGGAGAGGTCCTCGATCATGGTTTCCGTGACCTGGCGCACGTGAGAGGTGTTCCAGGCCAGCAGAAGCACCATGGCGGCAAGGATGGTCACGGCAATCCAGAGCTGCCTCATGTCCCCTCCCCCTTTTTCACGAAATAGACGTTCTCCGCCTCATCCACCGTCATGAGAAAAACCTCACTCAGGTCTTGGATGTTCCGGATGGAAAGCTGCTCTTTCAGCCATTCTTGAGAAAGCCGTCTGGCCTTCAGGTTGTGGGCCAGCAGCCGTCCGTCGCTGACCACGATGATCGGCAAACCGCTCTCTTTCAGCTTCAGGCCCATGTCTCTGGCGGTGACCGGCTGGTCTTCTGCATAGGGCAGCACAGAGATCCGCCCGTTGGTCTCCAGCACTGCGTATTTTACCTTAGACAGATCGGTGATCCCCGCCATGCGCAGCTCCTCCATGAGCTCATCCACGGTAAAACGGTTCTTCTCCATCTCTTTAGAGAGAACCTTGCCGTTCTGGATCACCACGCTGGGGCGGCTGCACAAAAGAGCGCGAAAGCGAATGCTCTTCACCGTCAACACGGAGAGAATGGCCGACAGACACAGCAGGGTCAGAATAGGAATCACACCCATAATCAAGGGGATTCTAAAATCCTGCATGGGCACCGCGGCCAGGTCCGCGATGATCAGGGAGAGCACCAGCTCCGAGGGCTCCAGTTCCCCAATTTGCCGCTTTCCCATGAGGCGGATGCCGATGATGATGAGCAGATACAGAATGATGGTTCGGATGACAGCGATGATCATAGCCTCACCCCTCCCTTTGGCAAATGCTTGGACATAGCATCTCCCTGGAAGGGCAAATTATGTGTGTTCATTTTTCAAAAAAGAGTAAAAAGTGGCGTGAAGAGGGCTTGTAATTCCTACCTGCGCGCAGTAAAATAAAACATCATATTTTTGTAACAGAGAAAGGGTGGTCTCCCGTGAACCATGAATTTGTGCTTGTCCTGGATTTTGGCGGACAATATAATCAGCTCATTGCCCGCCGGGTTCGGGAGTGCGGCGTTTACTGCGAGGTGAAGCCATATTCCACGCCCCTGCCAGAGCTGAAAGCCATGAACCCCATCGGCATCATCTTTACCGGTGGCCCAAACAGTGTCTACCTGGAGACCTCGCCCCACGTAGATCCTGAGATCTTTACCTGGGGGGTTCCCATTCTGGGGATTTGCTACGGCTGCCAGCTCATGGCCCACAGCCTGGGTGGCCTGGTCTCCCCCGCCCAGGAGGACACCGCCCGGGAATACGGCAAGACCGCCACCCACTATGATACCTCCTGCCGTCTTTTCCGGGGACTGCCGGAAGAGGGCATCTCCTGGATGAGCCATGGAGACTACATGGCAAAGGTCCCCGAGGGCTTTTCCCTAGTGGGCCACACGGAGATGTGCCCCAACGCCGCTATCGCCGACGAGGCCCGGGGCTTCTACGGCGTTCAGTATCACCCCGAGGTCAACCACACCGAAAACGGCGTGAAGATGATCCGCAACTTCCTTTACGAGGTCTGCCATGCCAAGGGAGACTGGACCATGGAGGATTACTGCCGCACCGCCATTGCTTCCATCCGGGAAAAGGTGGGAGACGGCAAGGTGCTGCTGGCCCTGTCCGGCGGCGTGGACTCCTCTGTGGCCGCCGCCCTGCTGGCGGAGGCCGTGGGGAGTCAGCTCACCTGCGTCTTTGTGGACCACGGCCTCATGCGGCTGAACGAGGGTGACGAGGTGGACGCCGCCTTTTCCAAGTGGGATATTCAGTTCATCCGGGTGGATGCCGAGACCCGCTTCCTGGTGAAGCTGGCCGGGGTGGACGAGCCCGAGCGCAAACGGAAAATCATCGGTGAGGAGTTCATCCGGGTGTTTGAGGAGGAATCCCAAAAGATCGGCACCGTGGATTTCCTGGCCCAGGGCACCATCTATCCTGACGTCATTGAGTCCGGCTCCAGCGAGGCCGCCGTCATCAAGAGCCACCACAACGTGGGCGGCCTGCCCGATTTTGTGGATTTCAAAGAGATCATCGAGCCCCTGCGGATGCTCTTTAAGGACGAGGTCCGCCAGTTGGGCCGCCAGCTGGGTCTTCCGGAGTACCTGGTCAGCCGCCAGCCCTTCCCCGGCCCGGGTCTGGCCATCCGCATCATCGGCGACATCACCAAGGAGAAGGCCGACACCCTGCGCCAGGCGGATTTCATCTTCCGGGACGAGATCGCCAAGGCCGGTGAGGACAAAAAACTGAACCAATACTTCGCCGTCCTCACCAACACCCGCTCCGTGGGCGTCATGGGGGACGACCGCACCTATGACTACACCCTGGCCCTCCGCGCCGTCACTACCGCCGACTTTATGACCGCCGACTGGGCCCGCATCCCCTATGATGTGCTGGACCGGATCAGCGTCCGCATCGTCAATGAGGTGCCGGGGATCAACCGGATCGTGTATGACATCACGAGTAAGCCCCCTGCCACGATTGAGTGGGAGTGAGATTACCCCCCAGGTGCTTGAAACAAGCACCTGGGGGGATTTTTCAAAGAGCGCCCTCCTGACGTATGTCTGTCAGCAGGTGGTTTTGCCGTTATCATGAAAGCGACAAATTCAAAGTTATATAGGAGGTCTAATATGCTTGATACAATACCTAACGAAGAAGAAATGACAGCTTTAGTTGGAAAATCTCTATATGATGTATGGAAGAAGTTATGTGCTTTCATTGATGAACAATATGACATGGATTGTTTGTGGAATAACGGCGGTAAAGCATGGAAATATGAATATAAATATCGTCGGGGCGGTAAAACACTGTGCACGTTATATGCAAGAGAAAACTGTGTGGGTTTTATGATTATCTTAGGGAAAGACGAACGGTTAAAATTTGAAGCAGATAGGGAAAATTACGCAAAAGAAGTTCAAGAAATATATGACGAAGCTCAAACTTACCATGATGGGAAATGGATCATGTTTGAGCCAGTGGATACTTCTTTGTTTCATGATTTCATTCGACTGTTGAGAATCAAAAGAAAGCCAAACAGAAAGTAAAGTTACTATTGAATCATACAATATCTGGTTTATTTGGCTGATTTATTGCATCTTATTGGTATAAGCCATTTCTAACTTCCAGTTTGCTGAGTGGGAGTAAATCGCAACGCCCCAAAAGTCTTTCTGCCTTGGTTTTTGGGGCGTTGCTCTCATCTGGAATCATTGCCACTATACTTATTGGAGCCTTTTTATATTCCTTACAGACATGTTTGACATGGAGTAACAGCTTGCGTCCATCCGAAGTCCGCCGAACCAGGATCTGGTTTCCAAGTCTACAAAGAGAACTGCTCTAAAAAATTGTGCAAAATCGCTTTTGCATTTTGGAAACCAAGGTGATATATTGTCTTAGAACTAAATATGGGTGATAAACGACACATGTTGCGCAATGCGCGTAAATCTGATTACGGTACAACAGCGGTTTCATGTGTTCGTGTTTTTACAGCACATGGCTCCCCATGTGCTGTTTTTTGTTGCCCATCAACAAGGAGGAGACAACATGCAAGAAAGCAACTATTTGGGAACAGAACGTCCGGGAAAATTGTTAAGGCAATTTGCGATCCCATGTATTTTTTCCCTGATCATCTCATGCCTTTATAACATCGTTGACCAGATCTTTGTCGGAAACGGCGTCGGTTATTTGGGAAACGCCGCAACGGGCGTAATCTTCCCCATTACCGTCATCGGCTGGGGCGCGTCTCTGCTCTTCGGTGACGGCGCCGCCGCTTCGCTGAGCGTGTCTCTGGGTCGAAATGAGACCAAGAATATCCACCGAAGCGTCGGTAACAGCGTGCTGGGCTCTTTCCTTTCCGGCGTTGTCATCATTGTTATCTGCTATTTGTTTGGCGACTCCCTGCTGTTGTTGATTGGCGCCACTGACGCCAACTTAGCACTTGCCCATGACTACGGCTTTATCATCTACGCCATGATGCCCCTGGCCCTGGTCCAGAACACCCTGGCCTCCATCATCCGGGCAGACGGCAGTCCCCGCTACGCCATGGGTGCGATGCTAGTGGGCGCTGTTTTGAATATTATCGGCGATCCCGTGGCCATCTTTGTCTTGGATCTGGGCATCAAGGGCGCCGCTTACGCTACCATCATCGGGCAGTTTGTCAGCTTCCTGATCTGCGTTGCCTATTTGAGAAAGAGCAAATCTTTCCGCCTCTCTCTGGCCAGCTTCTGGCCGGACTTCACCCAGCTCAAGCGGGTCATGGCTCTGGGTACTTCCAGCTTTTTGACCCAGCTCTCCATTGTCATCATCACCGTGATTAACAACATTCTTCTGGTGAGCTATGGCGCTCAGTCCGTCTACGGCGAGGACATTCCCCTGGCAGCCTTCGTGGTCATTATGAAGCTCTTCCAGATTGTGCTGAACATTGCCATCGGCATCGCCGCCGGCGCCCAGCCCATTGTGGGGTATAACTACGGCGCGGGGAACTATGACCGGGTCAAGACGCTGTTAAAGCTCATCCTCAAATGGACAGCCATCGTCTGTGTGATCTGTACCGTCTTCTTTGAGGCCATTCCCTTGGTGTTTATCCGCATGTTCGGAGCCGATGGGGAACTGTACACCCAGTTTGCCGTCCAGTGCCTGCGGATCTACCTTGCCCTCATTCTCTTTACTTGCCTCCAGAAGGTGTGCGCCATCTTCCTGCAGTCCATTGGCCACGCCAAAACGGCGGCTCCCCTGTCTGTGCTGCGGGACCTTTTCCTTATCATCTTCTCCCTGATCCTGCCCAGGAAGGTAGGGGTCACCGGCATTTTCTGGGCGGCTCCCACAGCGGATCTCATCGCCATCGGCATCACTGCCGCCGTCATGGTTCGGCTGTGGAAGCAGTTGGGAACCCAAGAGACCCCCTCCGGCGAGGCCGACGCTCCGATTCTCCAACCCTCCAAGCCCGGCATCATTCTCACCATTTCCCGGGAGCACGGCTCCGCCGGCAAACGCATTGGCCAAATGGTGGCGGAAAAAATGGGGGTTCCCTGCTATTACAAGGAAATGATTGCCCTGGCCGCAAAAGAAAGCGGCCTGTCGAAAGGCTTTATTTCCAGCATCGACTCCGACGAAAATGCCGTCATGAAGGAGCTGTATTTAAGCACAAACGTCATCCAGCAGGCCATCACCGCCCAAGACCAAGCCATCAAGCAGATTGCGTCCATGGGCGCCTGCGTCATCATCGGTCGGGCCGCAGATTATGTACTCCGAAACCACAAAAACGTGGTTCGCGTATTTATTTACGCGCCGGAGGAATACCGGATCAACAAGGTGATGGAGATGTACGGCGACACAAGAGAGGAAGGCAAACGGAGCATCGCCCGTTCTGACTCTGCCCGGTCCGCTTACTACAAGAGCATCTCCGGTCGGGCATGGGGTGACCCCCACGAGTATGATCTCTGTGTCAACAGCTCCATTGGGATCGACGCCACGGCAAACTTGATCTGCGATTACTTCAATGGCATGTAATTTTACCACTAGGCCATCCTTTGCATCCGGCGCGACACATCCCCTTTCCCCGTAATTTGCCCAGCAAAAGCCCCCTCCCTGCGGTTTCGAGACGTTGTCTCGCCTGTCCGCGGGGAGGGGGCTTTGTTCATGGGTTACGCCTGCAAATTCGTTACTTTTTCCAGGTCTCTGCCGTGTAGTCCTTGTTGATGGTGAAATCGTGCTCGGTGGTCGCCTCTGCGATCTGATACCAGGCCCAGTGGGCGTTGGTCACATCCGGGAAGACACGGCCCTCTCCCCGGTCGATGGCGTCATTGTCGCACAAGCGTCCCAGCATGCGGTTGGTCATGGTGGCGGCCTGGGCCCGGGTGATCAGGTCATCCGGCCCGAAGAGGTTGCCGCCATAGCCGCTCACCCAGCCGTAGGAGGCCACCACGTTGATGTACTGGTAAGCCCAATGGCTCTCCGGCACGTCCACAAAGGTGGTCTTGGCTGCCGTAGTCTTCTTGCCAAAGCGGGTGGCGATGGCAGAGAACTCCGCCCGGGTGATGGCCCGCTCCGGTTCATAGCGGTCGCTGCCCACGCCGTTGATCATGCCCATGGAGGCCAGGGTGTTCACCGCCTGGGCATACCAGGCGTTCTCGGGCACATCCTCAAACTGGACGGTGATGGGAACATCCTTCTTCAGCAGCAGGTTGTAGAACATCTGGGCTACCTCCGCCCGGGTAATGCTCCGCTCCGGCCCGAAGGTGCCGTTGGGATACCCAAAGAGGAAGGGGTCATGATCCTTGGTGTTCAGGATGGACGAGACCCCGGTGTCGTCGGGGGTCACCGGCTTGGGGTCCGGGTCGGGAGTGGGGGTCGGCTTCGAGCTGGAGATTTTGGTGAAGGTCACCATCACATAGGTGTCTTTGGTGATTTTCGTGATGGTATAGCTGTTTGTGCTGTCCAGCGTCACCTCTGCGCCGTTCACCGTGACCTTATCCAGTTGGTAGCCACTGTTTACGGTGACTGTGACCGTGAAATCGCTGCCATGGGCCACTGTTGCGGAAGGAGTAATGCTGCCGCCGGTACCCGCCTGGGTATAGACTTGACAGGTCTTAGTGGCAAACACGGCGTACAAGGTAGTGTCTTTGGTGATCGTGATGTTCGGATCTTGGATTGTGGTCGTACTATCTTTATTCTCTGACCAGCCACAGAACACATAGCCGTCCTTCAAATCATAGGGCTGGAGTGCCTTGATGTTCACAGTGCTGCTGGGCTTGAAGAACATTTCACTGGGCAGAGTGGCGATCTGATCTCTGGTGCTGGAGCCGGCAACTGTGAAATCGAAGTTCATCTTGTAGAAAACGCTCATTGCCTCCGGGGTTGCCCACACGGCGAAGAGCTTGACGTCCTCACTGCCCATCAGGAAGGTGCCGTCCTTACCATACAGGATCTTCACTTGGCTGAGGTCTGTTAGGGTATCCTTATACTCTACCGTACTCCAGCCGGCGAACTGTGCGCCCTCTTTGGTCAGGTCTTTGCCCTCCAACACCTTAACGGTTTTGCCGGGGCTGTAGGTATTGTTATCTACTGGCGCCGTTCCCGTGCCGCCGTTGAGATCGTAGGTCACAGTGTGGGCCACATTCGCCGTCCACATGGCGTACAAGGTGGTGTCGCCAGTGATCGTGAAGGTCGCGCCGGGCTGGTAGAGTGTTCCCTTCCCGTCCGCCTGGGTGTTCCAACCGTTGAAGGTATAGTCCTCGCGGGTCAGGCCGTTTTTGACGGTGACAGTGGCGTCCTTTTGGTACGCTGTATTGTCCGTGGGAACAGTAACACCTTCTGCGCCGTTTGCTTTATAGGTCACAGTGAAGGTTTTGTTTGCCGTCCACTGGGCCATAAAGGTTACATTGGCATCACCAACCGTATAGGTTTTAGTACCATTCTTGCCATAGACTGTATCCTCCCCGTCGATTTTCCAACCGTCGAAGGTGTAGCCCTCGCGGGTGGGTTCGTCGGTAACGATAGTGTGCGTCGCATCCTTTCCAAGGAGGAAAGCGGTCGATGCGATCTTACTATCCTCGCCGCCGTTGGCCCGGTAGGACAACAGGCGGTGGGTAAGGAGCAGTTCATTCTTGACCCACAGCGGGGATAGATCCACGTTGTCTGTCAGGGTTAAACTCTCTCCCGGCTGATACAGATGACCCAGGTCGCCGTCACCGATGTCCTCTGCGGTGTTAAAGATTTTTTCTTTCTCACCAGGCGTCCAGCCCAGGAAGGTGTAGCCCTCTTTCGTTAAGCCCTCAGAGCTTCTCAGTTCCACCGGATTACCGCGCTCCACAGGCTCGCTTTCTTCTGTCGTACTATCCGACAGATGGTACGTCACCTTAACCTTTCCGATCTCTGTCCACACAGCGGTGAGGGTGGTATCGCCAGTGATCGTGAAGGTCTGGCCGGGTTGGTATGTCGTGTCGTTCAACTTCCAGCCGGCAAAAGTGTAACCATCGCGGGTCGGGCCCTTTAGAACGGTGACAGTGGTATCAGGTAGGTATTGGCCGTTGTCCGTAGGTCCATCCTGGCCGCCATTGGCCTCATAGGTCACAGTATACCTGGCTTCCTCATAGTCCGGCTTGCCGTTGCCATTCTCATCCTTCGCCCACAGGGCGTAGAGGGTGGTGTACTTCGTTACGCCATCAGGTTTTTTTACCTCGTATTCACTGCCAGGCAAATGATTCACTTTCGGGGGTGTCGTCAGTAACTTCTCCGGATTTTCCGTCCACCCCAGGAACACTGCACCATTGCGTGTTGGAGCATCATTTTGTGCACCTGCCAGTATGACCTTGTCACCGACCTTACACTCCTGCGCGGCGGGCGCGCCAACACCGCCGTTGGCGTCGTAGATCAGCAGGATATTGCCCTCCAGGAAGTCGGGGACTTCATTGTTGTCGCTGTCCGCGCCCCACACAGGGTACAGGTTGAAGGCCCCGTTGCTGGGGTTGCCCACATAGAAGCTGGCGCCTGTGGCATACACGCTGCCCAGCTTCACATAGTCGCTGAGGTTGTCTACGGCGTATTTAACGGTGTCTTCGCCTTGCCCATTTTGGGCCTGCGCCGTGGGGGTCCAGCCCATGAAGACATACTCCACATTGTCTTTCTTATACGTCAGGCTCCCCTCGTCTTTTGCCGTAGCCATCGCGCCGATGAGATAGGTCTGATCGTCCGTGGGAGGGGTACCCGTAGCAATACCCTTGTCATAGACCACCTTCACCGTGCTTTGCACCACGTCTGCCCGGCCGTCTCCGTCGGTGTCGTAGCCCCAGATGGCGTAGAGGGTGGTGAGCGTTTTCTCCGGCCTCAGGGTCTGGCCGGCATAGATCATCGCGGGCAGGTTGTCGCCCTTTTTGTAGATCTTCCCGTTGTCGTTCTCCTGGGACCAGCCCACGAAGAGGACGGGATACTCTTTGTCACCCACTGTGCTCTTATCGTGGGTCATGCCGCTGCCCGAAGCCACGCTGAAGGTTCCCTGGCTGTGGGCATCCGCAGGCAGACTCTCGGCATTGCCGCCGTTGGCGTCGTACTTCAGGGTGTACTGCATGGGGCCGATTTGGAACGTTTTTGTTGTGGTCCCGGTGTAGTTGCCCATGCCGGTGATGGTAACTTTGGCCGTGGCCCCGGGCTGGACGTTGTCGGTAACGCTAATGGTGTAGTCTTTGCCGAGTTCCAGCGTTTTCTCGCCGTCCTCGATAGTCAGCTTGGGTACCACAGCGTTGCCGGTGTAAGGTTGCTCTGGAATAGCGGAAACCATACTGTTTTCGATTGTCTTTGGTGTGACCACTACTGTGGTAGAACCAAAAGCAGCAGTCGGCGTATCTCCAACTGTATCGCTATACTCAGCCTGGATTACGTAAGTACCCGCATCACCAGTTTTGAACGAAGCTATATCATCCGTTTTTGTTACCTCGATAGTTTGGCTACTTCCCGCCGTTGGATAACAAATTACAGTGTAGCTTGCAGCAGAAGTCACATCCTTCTCACCAAACATTGCTGTCAGCGTTGCGGTTCCTCCGTCTGGGTTGTAGACCCCACCGCCATTCGCAGTCAGTGCAAGGTAGCTTCCCTCCTTTACCACCATGAAGGGCAGTTTGATGCTTTTGCTATAGTTGGTTCCCTTAGCAGTTACTATAGCATAATAGCTGCCTACCGAATCTTGTGTAATTGCTGTATTGGGTCCGACTTCGGTTCCGTCCTGCTTATAATATTTCACAGTAAAATGTGTATTCGGATCAAGCTTCTCAGACCCTTTCTCCTTCCAGTAAGTCACCTCCGGCACAGGCCAGGTTGCTCCATCCTTTGCCTCTACATAGGCAATGGTAGCAACAATGCGCTCTGCGGCGGTTTGATTCCCGGTGCCAATCGCTTTCTTCTGGATCGTCAACACCGGGTTATCCTTTAGCTCACTATTCTTCAAATGAATCGTATAGTTTGGCCCAGCCGAAAGGGTGCTGCCTTCATCCAGGTTCAGCGCATAAGTACCTGCGTTCTCGCCAGCAACTCTGCCCGGTTTCCCGGTGACATTGATTCCTTGAAGTGGTTTATACTCACTGGGATCGTCTACTCCACCTTCTTCTGTAGACTTTTCGTACACCTCATAGCTATACTCCGGGTCATTCTCACCATAGACCTTTACGGTGTTCCCCACCGCCACATAGATGTCCTTGGGCTCGATCTCAAACTTCACCGCCCGGCTGCCGGTGTAGTTGCCGGCGCCCACGAGCACTGCCGTGGCCGTACCCGCGTTGGTGTTGTCGATATAGGTCAGGTTGTAGTCGGTCCCGTAGGTCAGCTCTGCGTGCGGCGTAAGCCCACCGGTGCTCAGTCCAGCGTAGGTAACATCATTTAGGCCGCCGCTAAAGGTAATCGCTTTGCCAGTGTAGGTCTTCCCCGCAATAGGATCGACCTTCACATCGGTAGTACCACCGTCGGTATTCCCTTCCGCCAAATCCTTGGCCTTCACCGTAAAGGTCGCCTCACCAAACGCCCCCGCATAGTTCCCCGTGCCGTTGACGTGGATGGTGTAGGTACCCGCGTTGATAAACTCTGTGGAAGCGCTGGCAAATGTCTCGCTCTCCGTCACCGTTTTCCCGGTGGTGTCGGTGTAACTGTAGGTCATGGAGTAGTTGTTGCTGTTGAGGGCCGCGCCGCCCTCGGTCTTTACGGTAACCTTGGGCCGGTAGGCGTCGGCCTTATAGGTGACCTGATTGTCGGGGATCTCCACCTGCAACGTCTTGCCGGCGGTCACCACGGAGAAGGTCTGCTCCAGCTGGTTGGTGTAGTTCCCCATGCCGGTGATGACCACCTTATACTCTCCCACCGCAATGGGCGCAGCGGAGAGCTGCGACCAGTTGGGGGTCTCCGTTGTCCCGTTGTTCCGATAGTAGGTCAGCGTGTAGTCCCTGCTCTCATGGAGGGTCTGGGTGCCCAGAGAGGCCAGTGGCGCTTGGAAGGTCAGGCTCTCCAGCGGGGTCACGGGGTAGCCGGTGTACTCCACCTGGTTTTTGCAGGTTACCTTAATCCCATCGGCGGGCTGTTCCGGCTTGGGGTCGTCATCCTCCACCTCGCACAGGCTCTTGGGATGGATGGAAAACATGGTGTCGCTGGACACGGTAAGGATGTAGTTCGGCCCTGCGGTGAAGGTGTTCAGGGAGTAATAGTAGTTGCCCACGTCCTCGCCTTCCGCGCGGTAGAGGGTGCCAGTGGGATAGTTCTCCGGTTTCTCTTCATCATAGAGGAAGAACCCAGACTCGCCAATTTCCCCGGCCGCGCCGTCCCGTTCATTTTCGCCCACCAGGGTGCTTAGGTTTGTTTCATAGGTAAACGTGGGGATGTCGTCGCCGTAAATCTTGCTGTTGTCCTTCACCGTAACCGTCACCGGCCGGGGGGTGACGCGCATAAAGAAGTAGCCAAACTTGTTCGGGTCTTTCTCCTGGGTCATCTTCACCACATAGCCGCCCATGTCCAGGATCTTGTATTTTGCGGGGACTAGGGTACTATCATCTCCGTCGCTGGTTTTGTAATAATCCTCCAAGCTGGCGATCTTCACCTCGTAGTTGTCAAAGCTGGGCTCCAACCGGTTTGCCTCTCTCTTCACTTCCTCAATGTTCAGGTCCTGGAAGTTCAGATACCCAAACAGGTCGGTGGCCTGGTAGACGTACTCGTTGTTGCTGTCCTCAATCTTCAGATCACCATTCGGGAGAGTCACCGTTTTGACCTCAACCGTTTTTGTGCCCGTGTAGTTGCCTTGTCCGTTGAATGTAATCTGATCCGGGTTGTTCTCACTTCCCGGCTTCCCGTCTTCCGTAAGGAATATTTGCTCATAATCCCCGCCGGGAGAGAGCATCATGCCGTTGTAGGTGAGCACCGCTCTGGGCCGGGTGATACCCAGGTTATAGGTGGAGACGTCGATTACCACCTTGGGGTGATCCACAATCTCCTCCACGTCCTTGTTATCAAGGCTTTTGGGATGCACGGTAAAAGGAATCGAATCCGTACCGCTATAGTTCCCCTTACCGGCCACAACAATTCTATAGGTGTCCGCATTGAGGATCAGGTTGGTGGCTACAAGTTCTGGCTCCGTCGTAGTGCTGCCGGTGGCAGGTTTGACTTCTCGGTATATCGACACCGTATAATCCCGGCCCTCCACCAGGATTTTGCCGCCGCTTCCTTTAACGGTCAGCTTGGGGTCAATCCGCTTGCCGGTGTAGATGGCTCCGTTCTCAGGCTCAACCTTTACAATGTCAATCTCATTCTGCCCAATCCTGATGGCGCCAATGGCCACATACTTGCCGGTACCATCGGTGGCCACCAACACGTGGCGGCCTGCATCCCGGGCCGGATCGTCAGGCAGGCCCACCTGGAGGGTGTACTGGGCGGCGTTCAGGCGCTCCGGTGTACTATCACCGCTTTCCGATTTTTTCACCACCCGGAGGCTGTTGCCCGTGCTTCCTTCAAAGGTTTCGTCGTACATCTTCACGTCGCCGTCTACATAGATGTTCCCGTTGTAGGGCACGTTCAGAGGATCGGTTCCCCATTCCGCGTCTTCACCGTTCTTCGTCTGAATCGCCATGGTCAGCGGCTTTTCGGTGATGAGCAACGCCTGGTGGCCGGTGGCGGTGGCGCTGTAGTTGGGATCGGCCGCAAGGTCGATTCCCAGCGCAGTTGTCGCATTGGTAGAATTTTTTCCATCATAGGGATGAATCTCGATGGTATACAGCCCCTCGGCGCAGGGCAGGCCGTTGTCACCCACCTTAGCGTTGCTGTCGGCGGGGACGAAGGTGTAGGTTACGTTGTTCGTGCCCAGCTTGTTGCCGTAGATGTCGGTGATTTTCAAGCCATCGTCAGCTTTCTCGCCCTTGATCAGCTTCAGAATCGCAGCCTTGACCGCATCGGAGTCCGTCTCCACATTCTGAATGACCACATTGTTGGTCATCTCCGGGTTCAGCCGCCCGGTGTAGGGGGTGATTGTAAAGAGCTGCCCCTTCCAGCCGGAGACGCCGGTGTAGTTGACGCTCTGGCCCTCAATGGCGGCCACTTCCACCGAGTAGGTCCCCACACCCTGGCCGTCGATCTTTTGGACGGAGGGCTTTTTACCATCAAGCTCCACGCCGTACCACGAACCGGTGGCGGTGTAGTAGGTTTCATCGGCGTAGTAGTAGGTGGTGCCGCCGATTTCCCCGGCCTTGTTTCCTTCCGTCCCTTGCGTCGTCAGCTTCCGGTAATACACCTGCAAATCGTCGCCGCTGGTGAGGTTCAGGTTGGTGTGGTTATCCCGCACCCGCACGGTGCCCCCGCGGGAGGTGTTGCCGCCCTCCTGGCCCTTCGGGCCGATGTAAGAGGCGGTGTCCGGCGTCACGGAGGTGATGACCACCGACTCATCGCTGACCTTTTTCCGATGGATGGTCAGCTCGCTCAGGCCGCTGATGGAAGAGGCGCTGTTGTCGGCGCGATATTTGTCGTTGACCTTCCAGTAGTCGGCGTAGGAGGCCGCGTACTCATCGCCGCCGGTGAAGGAGCTGGTGAGGTAATAGATGTGATCATCGCTCGCCGGGAAGACCGGGTTGGCGTCGGTGCCGGTGTAGCGGTACAGCTTCGCCTCACCGTTGAACTGCACCCGGGCGGTGAGGACGCGGTTCTTCACGCCGTCCACCACCTGGGCCATGGTCACCGTGACCACGCCGTTGGCGTTGTTCACCGGGTTGCCGTAGGCGTCCTTCAAAACGGTGTCGATGGCCAGGGGGTGCGTTTTGTTGTCGTAGCCGTAGGCGCGCTCGTAGATGTAGTAGATGGGGTAGTAGGTGTCTTTCTCCATATCCTGTTTATTATTAGTTCCATCCGTCGGCTTCTCCGTGCGAATATTTTCATCCGTGGCATTGCCGTCTTTACTGTGCTCGGTGCACACCAGCCGGGGGATGACGTCCTTGACGCGGGGATAGAGGTAGCCGTCGGTGCCGATGAACCAGTTGGGGGCGTCGTCGCCGTCATTAGTATAGTTGCTCTTGTCCGTTGTCACCGAGTCTGCCAGCGCAAAGTGGCTGCGCAGGTTGTGGCCGGTGGTGCTGGCCGCCCGTTCAACATCGCCTTGAATCACCCGGCGTTCTGTGTATTTATTCTCGCTGACCAGACTACCCAGGTCCGTATAGATGGTGGCGGCGAGGTCGTCGCCCTCTGCGGAGGCATCGTACTCCGGCCAGGCCTTGTGCTCCAGGGCAGTGATGCAAGCGTTCCCATCTGCCAGCAGCACCTTCCCGGCGTGGCTGTCTTTGTCCATCTCCAGCGTGCCGCCGTTGGTTGCTGTAGTAGCGTTCACTGTCACGGCGTAGTTGCCATTTACATTCAGGGTGGCCTCGTTCAGGGTCAGTTTGCCGGAATTGCTTACCACAAACTGGCTGGTGGGATCTGCTCCGGCTGCTGCGGCGGCCACGCCGCCGGTTACGGTGCCGTTTTTCAGGGTCAGGTGGTAGTTGCTCAGGGTCTGCTGGGGCATGCCCTGGAGGTCCAGGGTGAAGTTGTTCAGGTCGAAGATGACGTTGGCGTTATCTGGCAGCCGAGCAAAACCCATGGTTACGCCAGTATTGCCGTAGTAGTGGACCGTGTTGTTCTCACCTGCCGTCAGCGGGGTGATGGTGCAGGTGTCCCAATCCTTCTTTGCATACTCGCCCGTTTCGGCATTCATCACATTCGCCATGCGGATGAAGGCGTGGTCCATGGTGTCGTAGTATTCGGTGAGGACAGGGTCGGTTTTGTTCTCGCCGTCCTTCGCTGTCATCTTCAGCTCCACCGCCGGAGGCGCAAATTTTGCTACGATGAGGATGTTGTCCGTGCCGCCGGTGTAGGTTAATACATCAGTTGTTGTATCATAACCCAGCTTGCCGGTCAGATCATTTTCTGTAACGCCATCACGATATTTCCAGCCAGTCGGAATACCGGTGGTCGGATATTCCAAGTTTCCATTCAGCGTGATTTTCTCAAAGGTCGCATCCGCCATGGGCTTATAGATGAACTGGCCGAAGACCCGTTCACCCTTTTCCTGATCCGGGTTACTGTTGACGGCGGAACGGTCGGACTTATAGATGGTCAGGGATTTCAAAATGCCCTTCTGGTGGCCCTTGTCGTCGGTTACCGGGTTGAGATTCAGGCTCATCTTCATGCCGGTGGAGAAGTAGGACTGCTGCCCGTCGCTGGAGCTGGTCAGGCCATCCGCGCTCAGCTTCACGCTGCCGATCTCGGACTTCACCGGGTTGCCGTCTTCAACCGCCCCGTCCAGCTCATTTAGCGTGACAGCCAGGTAGTTGTTGGTGGTAAAGTCGGCCACCAGGGTTAGGTTTTTGCTCTCGTTATAGGTTGAACCAGCGGTTAGGCTTCCGCTATTCGGAGCTAACGTCACATTGCCGTTGTCCACCTCCGCCATCAGCCAGCGGCCCAGGCTCTTGCCGGGTTCAATCTGCAGAACGCCGGTTTTTCCGTCTTCGTCCTTTAATTGGTTGGCCGTGTCCCAGCCCAAAATGGTGTAGTTCTGCCCCGGCACCACCATGTCTGTTACGTGGTGGGAACCCAGTTCGTCAGCTTCCTTCAACCGGTCATAGTAGGTGATGGTGTAGTAGTTCAGCTCGATGATGTTGGTTTCCCCTTGCGCACTGGAAAGCGCCATGGGAAACCCCCGGTAATGGGCCGTCTTTTCATTGTCCTGCGTCAGTAGGATAGCATACTGATCCTTGCTTGCCATCTGGATGATGTTGGTACCCAGCGCAGTCTCCCGGGAGTTGATGGTCAGCTTGTTCTCGGGGGTCTGGTTGGTTCCCTTGTAGGCAGCGGTCAGCTCAACCACATGCCCCTGCTCCAAATACAGCCGGTCGTTGCCGCTGGCGTAGGCGCCCTGGTCCAGAAGCAGGGTGCCACGGTTGTAGACGCCGCCGCCGAAGCCGTTGATGGTGTCGTTGTCGCCAGAGGTCAAGTGGTTGTTGTTGATCCGGGCGTTTTTCAGGGTCAGCTTGCCGAAGGAGCCGGCCACATCTGTGCCCAAGTCCTCGTCTTTTGGATCAATTACCCCTGTTTTCTGGTCGGTATCGGTTGTCGTCGTCTTTACGCAGTCAATGTACGCGCCGCCGCCGTAGGTGGCGGTGTTGTCCTGCAGATCGGCGCTTTCCAGGGTCACCTCGGAGTAGGCCCCCGCGTAGATGCCGCCGCCATAGACGGCGGTGTTCCCGGCCACGTCGCTGGAAATGGTGACGGTAACCTTTTTATCTGCTGCGCCCATGGCAGCCAGGCCACCGCCGATGGTTGCCTTGTTGCCGGTCAGGGTGAGCTGGTTTCCGATCTCCAGGGCGTTGTTCGTATTCACGTTGCCGCTGGTGAAGATACCGCCGCCCATGCCTTTCAGGATGGTCCCGGCGGTGAGCTCCCCGGCGGTGTTGTTGGTGATGGCCGTCGGGCCGGTGAAGGTCACTTTGCCGCCATACTGGGCCAGGCCGCCGCCGTTTGCCTGGGACCAGTTTTTGGTGATGGTCACGCCGCCCAGCTTGGCTTTGACGTCTTTAGCCAGATACAGACCGCCGCCGCAGCCGGGGTTGTCACAACCGGTACTTGTAGGTTCACTTTCACTATATCCGCTGATGGTCAGGTCATAGGCTTTGTTCTTCGTGGCCGCGCCGTTTCCTTGCACGGCCGCGTTGCCGGAGATGGTGCCGCCGGTGAGGTTCAGCTCACCGCCCAGACCGGCAACCGCGCCCCATTCGCCCCGGTTGCCGGAGATGGTGCCGCCGGTCATTTTGAATGTACCACTTTCAACATTCACCGCGCCCGCGCCGTAGTAGTATTTGGGCTGGCCGTGGTAGAGGGGGTCTTTCCCCTCCTCTATGGCTTTCATTTGTTTTGTCTTATCGTAGCGGGGCATAGCGCCGGTGTTGTCGGTCAGGGCGCCGCCCTTCATGTTGAAGATGCCCTTGTTATACACTGCGCCCGCCAGGGGGCTGACGCCCTTGGAAATGGTGGCCCCGTCCATCATGGTGAAGGTACCCTGGTTATACACCGTGCCGGGGGTCGTGGTAGATTTGTTGGTGTGCTTGGTCAGGGTCACGCCGCTGTGGATGGTGGCGGAGGCGTCCTTCTCCACCTTCAGCATGGGGCCGTCCACAGGGTAGGAATAGTTGCCGTCGAAGACCAGGGAGCCGTAGCCCATGCCCAGTTGGGTCTCCTGGCCGAAGTGCAGGGTGCTGCCGTTCTTGACCACGATGGCAGCGGAGGTGTCGGTTGCTGGTTCTGTTCCCGTTTCCTTGTTCAGCTCCAGCGCGCTGGACAGGGTGATGGTGTAGTCGTTACGGACGTTGTAGTTATAGGATGTTTTATAATATGTTTCTCCGTTACTCTCTACCTTGTTACTGTCATCCCCACTCTCCACCAGGAAATCGCCGCTCATCACATAGTAGCCGTGCTCGTCCTTGTGCTGCTGGTCAAAGTAGCAGGTGCCGCCGGACATACTGGACGCCACGCCCGCCGAGCTGGTGCTCTCGGCCAGCAGAGTGATTTCCTTTGCTCCGTTCTTGCCCAGCACAGCGGAGTCCATCATGGTGGCGTTGTAGAAGATGTACAGGGTGTCGCCGTCCTTCGCGTCGGTGAAGGCATCGTCCAGGTTGTCGTAGATGCGGTAGTAGGTTTTGGTTACATTCTCGCTTCCTACTGTCTCCTCAACCTCCACCGGCGTGCCGTTGCGGATCCAGTATTGCTTGGTCTCTTTGTACTCCTGGAGGGTCAGGTAGCCGCTGACGTTGTCCTCTGCTCCCGGTTGCGTGGCTTTCAGATACCACTGGGTGCTGTCCAGGCCAAATTTGTTTTCCTGGATGTCGAGGGTTTTGTCCTCGTCTTTGGAGAACTCTACGATCTTTCGGCCTTCGCTGGCATGATCATATTGTGTACTTCCTCCCGTAGTTTTCCAGAAGTCCTCTGAAAACTCAAAGATGCCCACGGTGCCAATATAGGCTTTGTCCAGTTCTCCGCTTACCAGAACAGGGATTTGATCGTTCATCACGTTTTCAAAATATACCGTGTTCTGGGTGTCAATTCGCGCTCCTCCCGACATGGTCAGCAGGTGGTGTTTACTTTGAACAGTCCCCTCATTTTTGCCTACTTTGTTTACAATATACATACCGCCGCCCTTTTTATAAGCGGTGTTGCCGGTCATCACAAAGTTACCTGACAGAGTCGCTTCCGTATTCGCTTTGTCGGGTGCTTTCTCCTCGTTTCCATCTGCGTAAATGGCTGTGCCGCCGCCGTTGACCGCTTTGTTCTGCTGGATAGTGCCTCCGGACAGCTTCAGATGCGCGCCCTTTGTATAGGCACCTGATCCGGCGCAGATACCGCCGCCATAGCCGCCGTAATTTGTTTGATTCGTGGTAACCATTGCCTCGTTGTAGGCAATGGTGCCGCCGAACATAGATACCGAAGCAGCGGACAATCCATCGCTATTCTCATTTGTTTCTCCATAGCTTGCCGCAATACCGACACCGCCACCATAGCCTGCGGTGTTGCTGCTGATCTCACCGCCGTGGATGTTGATCTTTCCGTTCCAGGCCACCACACCGCCGCCATAGCCGCCGGCGAAATTGTGATGAATTTTTCCGCTATACAAGTCCAAAACGGAACCGCAGCGCACCATGATGCCGCCGCCGTCTCCTGCTCCGTTTCCATCATTTTTGAGCCCTGCGTGGTTATCAGAAACCTCTCCGCCATACATCGTCATAGACGCATAATCTAAGGCCACACCGCCGCCATCCGCAGCGCCTATATAACCATATGCAGCATTGTTTTCGATGCATCCGCCATACATTACAGCTTCAGCTTTGTTTTTATTAGCTAGTTTATTTATATCATTATTATCATCATAATCATATGTCCAACTTACTTTACTGTTGCCAATGTAAACTGCACCCATGCCACGGTCAGTATTAGTGCTAGCATCAGCTTTTGTCGCACACTTCGTAACCATACCGCCGTACATATTCAGCTTGGAACCAGCTTCGCTATAAATGGCGCTGCCAAAATTTCCTTGTTTATCGTTGTTTTGCAGCGTTACGCCATTCCAGAGATTCAGTGTGCCGGTGCTCTTGATGAGGGATGCGGTTGCTCCGACGCCCGTGTTGGAAAAAATGAAATGTTTATTGTTATCATCATAAAAAACAATGGTATTTTCATTAAAAGAGGACTTGCTCGGAGTATACTCACTTCCTTTTTGCCACACCGCGCCGCCGTCGATGACCAGATTACCACCGGACTGGGTTACTTCATAATTCCCCTTCTGCAGGGCTTCCTCGTCTTTTGTGCTGATTGTGCCGTCGCCCAAGATAAGCTGGCCGGGGTTGGTCACATTGAACAGAACGCCATCCGCATATTTGCTGTCCCGTTTCAGGGTAATGGTCTTGTCTTTTTCCACAGAGATATGAATGGTACGGCTAATCTCAATCGTTTTATCCCAAGTCCATGTCTCTTTACCATCATCTTGATCCGTGGTCAGCACAATATCCGTCACGTTGTTGTTTCCAACAGCTGCCGCAAGACCTGTAAAGCTCTTTACCTTAACAGCAGAATCCACCTCAGCCTGTCTCGTCTTCCCCTGGGGCTGGGCGGACGCAGGCTCCGCCGGGGTGCTCTCCTCCGTTTGGGCGGGGGCTGCTCCCGCCGCTTCCTCCTGGGCGGGAACGGTCCCTTCATCCGTCTCCGGTGCAGGGGTTTCGCCGCTCTCTTCCTGGGTCTCCTCAGGGGCCGCCGGGTCCGCCGCAACAGGCCAATCCGCCGCCAAGCTTGCCTGACAACCCTTATGGGCCGCAATCGCGCCGGAAGCTTCTCCCCCTGTGCTGGCCCCCGTGTCTGTATCCCCGCCCGTGGCCCAGGCCGTTGACGGCAGCAGGGACGAAACCATACACGCCGCAAGCAACAAGGAAACAAAACGTCTTTTCATAAAATAGCCCTCCTTCAAATCGTCGATCAGATGCAAAATACTCTCTTTCTATTCCGGCGCGTTAGGAACACAAATTCTGTCCCAGAATGGGACAGAATAAAGGGGTACCCCTTTATCGCGCGCAACATCCCCATGTGCCGTTGTTTCCGGCCCATGGGCAGATCTCACCACTGATATATTGTTGATGCTTTAGTATATCATTCTCACACTTCCATTGCAAGAAAATTGTCTTTTTCGCTGTTTTTTCACCTAGTACCACCGAAAATTTAGTGTGGATTCCCTATCATTCCGCCCAAAGGCGGCCCATTGGCACACTCTCACACAGTACTTTATCATTTTATTCCTTATTGGGAAAGATGCAAGGGTTTGTGAAAATTTTGTGTGTTTTTGTGCAACTTGTGACGGAGGGCGGGGGTCATGTTGTTTCCCGCCTGGCCTCACACATTCCCGAAAACGCCAAAAGGCCGGGAGAACGGTTTGTCCTCCCGACCCTTTTCTTCTTATGGCTTTTCCCTGGAAATGATCAGCGAAAAGTATCCCGCGTCGTCGGGGATCTCTTCCACGCTGTGGTAGAGCCGTTCTGTCTCCATGCCGCAGTTCTCCACGGCCTTCCCCTGGCGCCCCCTCCGGCGGAGAAGGTCCTTTACCTCCCCCATGCGGCTGGCCGATTTCATCAGTACATAGGTCCCCGGTTCCTCCAAGGAAGGCTGGGCCTGATGGGCCGCCGGGATCACATGGAGGGGCTCGTCCCACGCCGCCAGGGGCAGGCCCAGCCGGGCCGCCGCCGCGCAGAAAGAGGGGATGCCGCTGACCAGCTCCACCGGATAGCCGTCCGCCTCCAGGATTTTCTGGAGGTAGGAAAAGGTGCAATAGATCGTAGGGTCTCCCAGGGTCAGGTAAACCACGTTTTTCCCCTGGTCCAAATAGGCCTCTAAGATCTTGGCTCCGGCCTGGTGGGCCCGGGCCATGGCTGCCCGGTCCTTGACCATGGGCGTATCCATGGGGACCAGGGTTTTCTCCGCCAGCTCCGGGACGTTTTTCCGCGCAATCTGATAGGCCACCGACTCTTCCGGCTCCCGACTGGGCACCGCGATGATCTCGTTCTCCCGAATCAGGCGGATGGCTTTCAGCGTCATCAGCTCAGGGTCCCCCGGGCCCACCCCAACACCATAGGCAATTCCCCCCATGGCCGCTCTCCCCTTTCCGTGTTCCTGCCCTTGGGCAGGTTTGCTCCCTTGATTATATTGGGTCTCTTCCAAAAAGGCAAGAGGCGGAATATGACAGAAAATTCCTACCGGCACCGTCGCCATGCGCAAATCCTTTATATTAGGATTTGAAGGCATGGGGCTCTGGTTTTGGAAAAATTCCTCTGGTAAATTGTCTCCTGTTATGGTATGATGTTTGCGACTGGTTTCCACACCCCGGTCCAACCGGCGAGGACAGGCTGCTTGCCCCTCGCCGCTGTGCGGTTCGCGCGCCGTACTCTAAATACGAAAATGGAGGCAACGACTTTTATGCGCTCAAAAACTCATCTGCTGGCCCTGAACGGGGTCATTGCTGCGGCTTACGCCGCCCTGACCTTGGTGGCATCCGCCATGAACCTGGCCTACGGGCCGGTGCAGTTTCGGTTTTCCGAAGCTCTCACCGTGCTCCCCTTCCTTTTCCCCGGCACCTGGCCGGGTCTTTTTGTGGGCTGCCTGGTGGCGAACCTGCTGAGCCCTTACGGCCCCTTGGATATCGTCATCGGCTCCTTGGCTACCTTTTTGGCCGCTCTGCTCACCCAGAAGACCAACCATCCCTGGCTGGCTCCCCTGCCCCCCGTGCTGTGCAACATGGTGCTGGTGGGCGGCATGCTGGCCTGGTACGAGGTGGGCTTCTCCGCCCAGTTCCTCCCCCTCTTTGCCGTCAACGCCCTGTGGGTTGGCATTGGCGAGGCTGTGGTGTGCTATGTGCTGGGGATTCTGCTCATTCGGGCGGTTCCCAAGGTCTCTTACCTCCGCCAGTTTGTTCCAGAGGCGCGCCGGGGGCTTCGGCCGTCTCGTGTGGCGTGAGCATTCCATCCCAATCAAAAAGCAGGTCCCCTTGCGCGAGGGGGACCTGCTTTTTTCACCGCTGTTTTTGCTTTTCCAGGGCCCGGAGGACCCGGGCCAGGGTGTGCTCAATGTCCTGGCCGCCGCAGTCCACTGTGATATGGGCGTATGTTTCATAAAGAGGAACCCGCTCATCATAGAGCATCCGCAGGGTCTGGCCGGGGCGGAGGACCACCCCCCGGTTTTTCAGGTTCCCCAGCCGCCGGGACAGGGCCCGGTAGCCCAGCTTCAAATAGACCACGGTGCCTAGCTGGCGTAGATGGGCCATCCCCTGGGGCTCATACACGACGCTGCCGCCGGTGGCAATGACGGAGTGTTCCGCCGCAAGCCCGGCGCAGACCTCACCCTCGATGGCAAGAAAGCCGTCGATGCCGTGCCGGGCGATGAGCTCCCGCAGCAGGGCACCCTCCCGGTTTTGGATCACAAGGTCGGTGTCCAGAAAGGTCATCCCCAGGCTTTTGGCCAGCAGGACCCCCAAGGTGCTCTTTCCCACCCCGGGCATGCCGATGAGGATCACATTGTTCATGGTGGTCTCCCCTTTTCCAGTTTTTGCTCCCACACCTTCAGTTGATTGCATCTGCAAACAGATTAGCACAGGTTAACTATAGTATACCACCAGAACCCTTAAAAAGGAAGAGGGAAAATTCCCGTGGCCAGCAGCCACACCGCCGAGGCAATTCCCCCGCCCACCAGGGCCGAGGCCGCCAGCACCCATCGCCGCCGCCATCTTGCCCGGGGGGAGGTCCGGGTCAGATAGGCGTCGGCCACCTCCTGGGCCCGTTTCAAAACCTGCTCCTCCGGCGCCCCCTGGGGGACCTCTTCCCGCAGAAGAAAAATCGCCTGCTCAAACCACTTTTTATCCGGTGACTTCACCACCACCACCCGGCGGGATACCCCTTTCACCATGGATACCACTCCTTTCCGTTTCTTCCAGTATGGACGGCAGGGCCGGGTTTTATACGGATCAGAAAACTGCCCTCTGCTTTTTTCTGGAGGGTGCTCGTTTATTGCCAGCCCCGTTTTGTGGGGTCCAGCATGTCGGCAGCCTGATAGATGAGGGCGTTACAAATGGCGGCGGCCACGTTGCTGCCACCCTTGCGACCCATGGCCAGGATGGCGGGAACCCGGAGGCGGCGGCAGAGAGCCAGCATCTGCTCCTTGGCTTCCGCCACGTTCACAAAGCCCACAGGCACGCCGATGACCAGAGCCGGGCGGAGGCCCCTTTCCATCTGCCGGGCGATCTCAAACAGGGCGGTGGGGGCGTTCCCCACAGCCAGAATGGCCCCCGGATGCTCCCGGGCAGCCCGGACCATGGCGGCCACGGCACGGGTGGTGCCCTGCTCTTTGGCCTGTTGGGCCACCGACGGGTCGGCCATAAAACAGACCGCCTGGGCGCCCAGCTTTTCCAGCCCCGGTTTGCTGATCCCTGACCGGGCCATGTTGGTGTCGGTGACAATGGGGGTCCCCCGGCTGAGGGCCTCCGCCCCCAGGCGGACGGCGTCCTCCGTGAAGATTAAGTTCTCCGCGTAATCAAAATCCGCTGTGGTGTGGATCACCCGCTTCACCACAGGGGCCTGCTCCGGCTGAAGCTGAATGCCCCGTTGGGTGAGCTCTTGGGTGATGATAGCCATACTGGTGCGCTCAATATCAGCGGGCTTGCTGTGGATCTGCGTCATGTTCCCCTCTCCTTTTCTGGCTCCGTTCCATGGCGGTGTAGATGGCGGGCAGGTCCAGGCTTTGGCGAACGATCTCCGCCAGCCGGTCCAACTGCCGCTCCTGGTGGTCGCGATGGCTCTCTGCGCCAACCGCCGTCCCTTCCATCCCCTTCCGGGCCAAGAGCCATTGGGCCAGGCGGTCGGTCAACTCCCCGGCGTCGAAAAGGCCGTGGAGATAGGTGCCAAAAACTTCTCCTTGGACCGCCCCGTCGGGCTGTCCCTGGGACAGACGGCAGAAGGGTTCTCCCGCCACCTCCGTGCGGCCCATGTGGATCTCATAACCCTCCAGCCTTGCCCCAGAAAAGGGGACAGCCTCCACCACCCCCTCCACCCGGGTTCGGGTCTTTTTGGGGGTGAACACCGTCCGGCAGGGCAGCAGACCCAGGCCCGCAAGGGTGCCCCGGCGCTCCACCCCCTGGGGATCGTCCAGGGTCTGGCCCAACATCTGATAGCCGCCGCAGATCCCCAGCACCGGGGTGCCCGAGGCAGCCAGATGCTTGACGGCCGTCTCTAACCCGTTCTGCCGCAGCCACAACAAATCCTCCATGGTGTTTTTCGTGCCGGGAAGGATGACCAGGTCCGGTCTTCCCAGCTCCCTCGCCTGACGCACATAGCGAACCCCCAACGCCTCATGGTGTTCCAGGGGGCTGAAATCCGTGAAATTGGAGAGCCGGGGCAGCCGGATCACCGCGATGTCCACCGGCTTATGGCAGGCAGTCTGCTCCAGGCAGGGGGCCAGGGAGTCCTCGTCGTCGATGTCCACCTGGGCGTAAGGCACCACACCCAGCACCGGGACGTGGGTTTTTTCCTCCAGCATCGCCAAGCCGGGCTCCAGAAGGGTCACATCCCCCCGGAATTTGTTGATCACGCACCCCACCACCCTGGCCCGCTCCTGGGGCTCCAGCAGGGCCAGGGTGCCGTAAAGCTGGGCGAAGACCCCGCCCCGGTCGATGTCCCCCACCAGCAGGACGGGGGCGTCCACCAGCTTGGCCAGGCCCATGTTGACGATGTCGTCCTCCTTCAAGTTGATCTCCGCCGGGCTGCCGGCGCCTTCGATGACGATGATGTCGTTTTCCCGGCAAAGGCTGTGATAGGCCGCCATAATCTCCGGGATCAGACTTTTTTTCTGCTTAAAATAGTCCGCCGCCCGGTAATCCCCCCGGACCTGGCCATGGACAATGAGTTGGCTGCCCACATCGCTGGAGGGCTTGAGGAGGATGGGGTTCATCCGCACGTCAGGCTCCCGGCCAGCGGCCAAGGCCTGGACAACTTGGGCCCGGCCCATCTCCAAGCCCTCCCGGGTGATGTAGCTGTTGAGGGCCATGTTTTGGCTCTTAAAGGGGGCCACCCGGTGGCCGTCCTGGTGAAAGATTCGGCACAGGGCCGCCGTCAACAGGCTCTTGCCCACCCCGGACATGGTCCCCTGGACCATGATACACTTCGTCATGGAATACACCTCCTCATGGCTTGCATCAGCCGGCGGTTTTCCTCCTCTCCCCGGACAGCGATCCGATACCAGCCGGGGCCCAGACCGGAATAGTTGGCACAGCTGCGGATCAGAACCCCTTGGGCCTCCAGCTTTTGCGCCAGATGGACGTCCTGGGCAAAGAAGAGAATATAGTTGGCTTGGCCCGGCACCACATGGCAGCCCAGATTCTTTAAGGCTTCCTGCAAAAAGGCCCGTTGGGTTTGGATGAGACCACGCAGCCGCTGTCCATATTCCCTTTCCCCCAGGGCCGCCATCCCCGCCGCCTGGGCCAGGTTGGACACCGGCCAGGGCTGCCCGGCCTGGGCCATGGCTTCCAGCAGGGGGAAATCCTGACACAGGCAATAGCCCAGGCGGACCCCCGCCAGGCCGTAAAATTTGGTGAAGGCCCGCAAAATCAGCAGCCGGTGCCGGGCGAGAACCGGAACTAGGGAATGGCTTCGGTCTGTCAAAAATTCCTCAAAACATTCGTCCACCACCAGCAACACGCCGCAAGTGTCGCACTTTGCCAAAATCTTCTCCAATAGCTCTCGGTCAGTGATCTGCCCGGCGGGGTTGCTGGGTTCGCAGAGGAAGAGCACATCCAGCGCCGGTGTGATCCAGGGCAGGATGCCCTCGGTCACCTGAAAGGACTCCTCTTTTGAAAGGGGATACTCTGTCACCCGGCAGCCCACCCGGGACAGGGCCGCCGCGTATTCCGAAAAGGTCGGGGCGGTCACCAGAGCCCGCCCGGGCCGGAGGGCCAGCGCCAAGCGGTCAATGAGGTCGGAGGCCCCGTTGCCGCAGAGGATTTGCCCTGGGGCGACACCGTGATACGCCCCCAGGCTCTCCCGGAGCCGGCGGCACTGGGGGTCGGGATATCGGGAGACCTGATCCATGGCCCGGACCAGGGCCGCCTTTACTCCCGCCGGCGGGCCCAACGGGCTGACGTTGGCGGAAAAATCCAGGGGCTGGCTGTGGTATTTTTGTTCATAGCCGGCCCAGTCGCCGCCGTGGGTTCTGTTCATCATAGCATCCTCCCCAGGAAACAGAGGCCCAGCCGCAGGGCCCCCAGCAAAAGCAGGCTTACTGTGCCCCCCAAATAGAGCAAGCGGTTGGCCCGCAAAATGTCCTCCGGCTGGATGGGCCGCGTGGGATCGCCGATGGTGGGCTTCTCATCGCGCTGGCCGAAGTACCAGGCCGGCCCCGCCAGTTGGACCCCCAGGGCCCCGGCCATGGCGGCCTCGGTCTGGGCCGAGTTGGGGCTGGCGTGGTTACGCCGGTCCCGCCGCCAAATTCTCCAGGCCCCCTTGGGGTCTTCCCCCGCCAGCCAGGCAGCCGCCACCAGCAGCAGGGCGGACAGGCGGGCGGGAATCCAGTTGGCCACATCGTCCAGCCGGGCTGCCCAGCGGCCAAAATACAGGTATGTTTCATTGCGGTAGCCCACCATGCTGTCCATGGTGTTGATGGCCTTATAGCACAGGGCCAGGGGCGCGCCCCCCAGCAAGAGGAAGCACAGGGGGGCCACCACCCCGTCGGAAAAATTTTCCGCCACGGTCTCTACCGCCGCTTTGGTGACCCCCTCCCGGTCTAGACGTTCCGTATCCCGGCCCACGATCCGGCTCACCGCCCGGCGGGCCTCCTGGAGGGTGGAGGTGGTAAGGGCCCAGTACACCCGGCGGCTCTCCTGGCCCAGCCCCCGCAGGGCCAAAGCCTGCCAGCCCCAAAGAACCGCCAAAAGAAACCGGAAGCCGGGATGGACCTTTCCCAGCGCCCACAGGGCCAGGCCGCTGATCACCAGGGTACCCACCGGCAGGAGGATCGCCAGAACAGCCCCTGCGGCCAGCTCTCCCCCACCGGTTTTGGGGAAAACCCGCCGCAAAAGCCTTTCCAGCCCGGTGATGGCCTTTCCCATCCAGACCACCGGGTGGGGCATCCAGGCGGGGTCGCCCAGCAGGAGATCCAAAAGAAAACTGAGAACCGCTGCCGCCAAGATCTCCATGCTATTTCCTCCCTGTGTAGTCGTTCTCCCCCAGCAAGGTGAGGGTTCGGTGGGACTGCCAAAGGCCGGCGTCCAGCACATAGCTCCGGCCGCAGGCCAAGCTCCAGTCAAAATAGGACCGGGCCGGACGGGCAAAGGCGGCCATAGCCGCCATCTGGGTGCCCCCGTGGGCCACGATGGTCAGGCTCCCCTCTCCACGGGCCAGGGCCTCATCCACTAGACCGGCAAAGGCCCGGCAGACCCGCTGGGAAAAGGTCTCTATGCTTTCGCCTCCGGGGCAGGTCCCTTGGCACATCCCATCCACCCAGGCTCGGTAATCGAGGTCGTTCTCCATGTCCTGGGCACTGCGGCCCTCGAAGGCACCGAAGTTCATTTCGCCCAAGTCGGGTACCACCACCAGACGGGCCTTGGGAAAGAGAATTTCCGCCGTCTGACGGGTCCGTTTTAAGGCGGTAATATAGACTGCTTGCGGGGTGCTTTCAGCAGGGCGCAACGCTTCCTTTCCCTTCTGGGACAAAGGCACGTCGCTGATCCCCTGATACCGGCCGGTCTCTTGCCACAGGGTCTTCCCGTGGCGGATGAGCTCCACGGTCATGGCTGCTCCCCCTTGAGGACCTGGGGCAGGCCGCAGCACACCCGCACCACCACCTCCGCCCGCTGGGCCAGCAGGCAGGCCAGACGGCCGGCGGCCTCCCGGCTTTGGCGCTGGTGGGCCGAGACGGGCACCACCCCGCCGCCCACCTCCGTGGCGATCACCACCTCGTGGTGGGCCAGGGTTTGGGCCAAGACCTCCAGGTCTTCTGCTTGTCCGGCGGCCAAGTCCTGGACATCCCAAACCGCCCGCTGGGCCAGTTCTTCCTCTGTCCAACCCAAAGCGGTGCGAATATACTCTCGTTTCCCCGCAAACAGCGGGCCGGTTACAAAAATCATAGCATTGCCTCCATCCAGGTCACAATCCACAGGCCCGTCAGCATCCAGAGCTCCGCCCGCTGCAAAAACCAGCCGGCCAGATCCCCGGACAGGCCGCCGAACTCCTTCACAGACCGACGGTGATAATCTAAAAACACCATCAAAGCCAGCGCCGCCATCGCAGCCCCTGCCCAGCCGCAGAAACACAGCCCCACCGCCAGCCCAAGGGAGGCCGCCGCCAGCACCCGGGCAACCACGGTTTTGTCCGCCGCCGTGGCGAAAGTGTAGGCGAGGCCCGAACCCTTTGACAGGGGGAAGGTAGCCACCGCCAGGCCAGACAGGGTGCGGCTGAGACAAAAGCTCAGCCAGACCGCCGGGCCGGGGTAGTCAATCAGCGTGGCCCACAGGGTAAACGCCAGGATGAAATATCCACACAGGCGGATGACCCCAAAGGCCCCGATGTGGGGGTCCTTCATAATCTCCTGCTTTTTCTCCGGGGGTGCATGGCTGGCCAGGGCATCGGAGGCGTCGCAGTATCCGTCCAAATGGATACCCCCTGTGACGGCCACCGGCAGCAGGCACAGCCCCGCGCCCCGCAGCAGTGCCGGCAGGCTGAGCCACTGGCAAACCAGCACCCAGAGCCAGCACAGGCCGCCCACCGCCACCCCCACCAGGGGGAAGGCGCACATGGCGTAGCGCATGTTTTTCTCCGTCCAGGGAAATTGGGGCACGGGAATGGCGGAGAACATGGAGAAGGCCACCGCGATGGTTTCCAAAATGGTTCTCATCCTCCGCCCCCCTTCAGCACGTTGGGCAGGCCGCAGACCAGCTCCACCACCTTGTCGGCCCGCCGGGCCAGATGGCGGTTGACCCGGGCCAGCTCTTTTAGGTAAAACAGGGTGTCTCCCTCGTAGGCGGCTCCGCCGGAAAAGACCTCGTTGGTCACCACCGTCAGGTGGTCGCACTGGGTCAGCAGATGCTCGACCCCCTGGATGGCCCGGTCCGCGCCCGCGCCCTGGGGGTGATAGAGTTCGTTTGCCACCAGGTTCCCCATGCACTCCAGCAGCACGTTTCCTCCCGGCTCCAGGGTCACGCCGGGGAGATTCCGGTAGCACTCCAGGGTGTGAAACTGCCGGTGGGCCCGGGCGGCCTGGTGGCGGGAAATCCGGGCCCGGCACTCCCCGTCCCAGGGCTCCATGGTGGCGATGTACAGCCGCCGGCCCGGCAGGGTGAGCACGTGACCCTCCGCGTATTCACTTTTTCCGCTGGCAGCGCCGCCGATGACAAGGGTGAACATGCCTGATCTTCTCCTTTACTGAGGCGTATAGGCCTCGATTCCCAAGGCCGCAAAGGTGTGGCCGCTTTGATAGACCGACAGGGCCAAATCCAGCAGGGGCAGGGCGGCCACCGCGCCGCTGCCCTCCCCCAAACGCATCCCGGCGGAGATCATCCCTTGCAGGCCCAAAGCCTCCAGCACGCAGCCGGCTCCCGGCTCCGCCGACAGGTGGGCGGCCAGCAGGGCGTCCGCCACCCTGGGACACAGGCGAACCGCGCACAGGGCCGCCACGTCGGCAATGAGGCCGTCCAGGAGCACAGGGAGACGGGAATAGGCGCCACCCAGGCACAGGCCGCACAGACCCGCCAGGTCCAGGCCGCCTACCTTTTGCAGCACGTCAATGGGGTCAGCGGGATCAGGGGCATTGATTGCAATGGCCTGGCGGATGGCCTGGGTCTTTCTCACCAAGCCCGCGTCGGAGAGGCCCGCTCCCCGCCCCACCAATTCTTCTGGCTCTCTTCCCAGCAAAACGCTGGCCACGGCACAGGAGGTGGTGGTGTTGCCAATCCCCATCTCCCCCATGAGAAGAATGGAGGCCCCTTTCCCCTGGGCCTCCCGGGCCAGGGAAATGCCTGTCTCCATAGCCTGAATACATTCCGCCCGGGTCATGGCCGGGCCCTGGGAGATATCCGCCGTGCCGTTGCGCACTCGCCGGGAGAGCACACCGGGCGCGCCCGGAAAATCCCGCACCCCCAGGTCCACGGGCACCACCTGGCAGCCCGCCTGGGCCGCCATAAAGTTCACGGTGCTGGTGCCCTGGCCCAGGGAGGTGGTCACCGCCCGGGTCACCGACTCGTCAGACTGGGTGACCCCCTGAGCGATTACCCCGTTGTCCGCGCACAGCACGAAAAGCACCCGCTGGTCCAGGCGGACTGCCGCATCGCCGGTGAGGGCACCGATTTTGGTCACTGCTTCCTCCAATCCACCCAGGCTGCCCAGGGGCTTTGCCAGGCTGTCCCAATGGCGGAGGACCGCTTCCCTGGCCTGGGGATCGGCCCCGGGAATCCCCCTCAGCGTTTCTTCCAATGTCATACCGATTTCCTTTCTCGATACCGGGCTGCGGCCGCCGCGAACCGGTCTGCCAGGGGGTACGCCCCGCCGAAATGAAGATGGGGAAAGGCCCCATAGAAAGTAGGCGTGGCCAGCCCGCACCGCCACTGGCGGCCCGAGAGCTTCCGGGCCGGCAAATCCGCGCCGTTTTCTGTGGTGTCCCAGTAGTGAAACTCATGGGCGGGGATGTGCTCTCCCGCCCGGAAGAGAAGGCTGTCCTCCTCCGGGCAGAGGCTGAGATAGCCAAACCGCCGCAGCTGGCCCGTGGGATAGCCCAGGCCAGGCAGCAGGCCCACCATGGGCCAGTTCTCTCCCTCCTGGGTTTGGAGCTGGGCCTGGAGATACAGAAAGCCGCCGCACTCGGCCACGGTGGGCATCCCCTTTTGAACGGCTTCCCGGATGGCATCTCGCATCGTCTTATTTTCCGAGAGCTTTCTTGCATAGAGCTCCGGATAACCGCCCCCCAGATAAAGGCCGTCCACCGGAGGCAGCGCAGCATCCCCCAAGGGGCTGAAAAAGCACAGCTCCGCGCCGGACTGCCGGAGGGTATCAAAATTGTCTTCGTAATAAAAGCAAAAGGCCTCGTCCCAGGCCACGCCGATGGTGCAGCGGCAACTGGATGGCTTGCTTCCCGTCCCTTGCGGCTTAGGGGCTTCCGCCGCCAGGGATAAAAGGAGGTCCAGGTCCACCGTCTTTTCCAGCCGGGCCGCGATCTTGGCAAAGCGCCCGTTCAGATCCGTGATTTCCCCGGCGGTCAGCAGGCCCAGGTGGCGGCTTTCCAGACGGGCCTCCTCCATGGGCGGCAGATAGCCCAAAACCGGCAGGCCGGTTTCCTCCTCTAAAATGGGCCGAAGATGGGCGTAGAGGGAGGGCTTGCAGGCGGTGAGAACCATTCCGCGGATCTGGCTATCCGGGCGGAAATCCAGCATCCCCTTCACCTGGGCGGCCAGGGTCAGGCTGCTGCCGCCGGGGCGAAGGGCCAGGATCACCGGCAGACCCAACCTCTGGGCCACCTGCCAGGCGCTGGCCTGGTGGGTACCGTTTACCCCGTCGTAAAAGCCCATGGCCCCTTCCACCAGGGCGACATCCTTGGTTTGCTTTCCCAGGGTAGCCAGCAGGCCCTGCTCCCCTTGGAGAAACAGGTCCAAATTCCGGCTGGGGACCCCCAGCACCTTTCGGTGAAACATGGGGTCAATGTAATCCGGCCCGCATTTGAAGCCCTCGACCCCAATTCCTCGTGCCTTGAGGGCTGCCAGCAGGCCGCAGGTGAGCACAGTCTTTCCGCTGCCGCTGGACATGGCGGCGATCATCAGCCGCTTCATGGCTTCCACCCCAAGATCAAAAAGACGGGGTTTTGGGCCAGGAGGAGGTGGAGTTCCCCCACTTCCTGGGTCCGGCTCACGGAGAGCTGGGTGATCTCCACCTGGTAACCCAGCTTAGACAACCCCTGGGCCGCCTCATGCAGAGTCTCCAGGGCGATGGCGGAGACGCAAACCCGAGCCTGGGGGGCCGTCTGGGCAACGCTCTCTAAAATCCCCCCCATTTGCCGGCCGCTTCCCCCCACGAAAACCACGTCGGGGGCGGGCAGACCGGTCAGGGCTTCCGGGGCGGTTCCTTCAATCAGGCGGAGGTTCCAGGCGGCAAATTTCCTCCGGTTTTCCCGGATCAGGTCACAGGCCTCCGGCTTTCGCTCCACCGCCCAAACCCCTTGGCTGTTCAGGGCCAGCTCCACGCTGACGCTGCCGGTGCCGGCGCCGATATCCCAGCAGATCTCCTCCGGCTTGGGGGCCAGCTTCGCCAGGATGGCGGCCCGGACCTCCTGCTTGGTCATGGGGACTTTGCCCCGGGAAAATTCCTCATCCGGGATGCCCGGAAGGCTCCGCCGGGGCCGGGGCGGTGCCGCCGCCAGCATCACACTGAGGGGGGCGAAAACCTCCCCGGCCAGTTCCCGGGCCGTTCCCCGAAGGATTCGTTCCTGGGGATAGGCGAGGTTTTCTCCCACCGCCACCGGCAATTCCCCCAGCCCCGCCGCCGTCAGCCGGCGGCACAGTTCGGCGGGGGTTATGGCGCCACCGGTGAGGAAAAAAACCTCCTGCCCCCGGCAGACCTCGGCCACCGGGTCTACCTCCACCCCGTGGGCCGAGCAGAGCCGCCAGTCCTGCCAGGTAGCGTGGAGCTTGGCGGCGAAGTATTGCAGGCTGGAAACGCCGGGGATCACCTCCACCGCCATTTGTGCCTCTTCCAACAGAGGGATCAGCTTTTTGGCCCCGGAGTAAAACCCCGTGTCGCCGCTGAGCACCACGCAGGCATCCTCCCACGGGCCTTCCTTCAGGAGGTCCCGGATAGCCTCCGGCCTAATTTCCGCAAACCGCCGGGCTCTGGCCTCCGGCAGGGATTCCAGCAGGCGCTTGGCCCCCAGAATGGCCTCCGCCTGGGCCAGGGCTTCCCTGGCGTGGGTTGTTATGGTGCCCGCGTCCCCACAGCCCAGGCCGATGAGGGTCACTTTCATGGCATCTCCCCCTTTCCAAATTCTTCTAACAGCTCCTCCAAGGTGCTCCCGTCCTCCGGCGGGCGGGAGATCAGGACCAGGGTCACCCCCAGGGCCTGGGCGGCCCGCTTCTTTTCCTCATAGCCCCCGGCCCGGCCGCCGTCCTTGGTCACCAGCCAGCGGATGTGATATTGCTCCAGCATGGCCTCGTTCATTTTCTGGGTGAAGGGCCCTTGGAGGGCCAGGATGTTCCGGTGGGGCAGACCCAGGGCCTCGCAGGCCGACAGGCCCTGGTGGGTGGGTAAAATCCGGGGGAACAGCCGGCTGGGCTCCAGGCCGGAAAAGGCTCCCAGCTCCTTAGACCCGGTGGTGAGGAGGATATTTCCCGGCTGCTCCCCCAGAAAGGCCGCCGCCTGGGCGCAGCTTGCCACCTGGACGCAGCCTTCCCCGCTGCTCTCCGGGCGGAGGAGCCGCCGCAGGGGCAGGCCGAGGTCCCCGCACGCTCCCTGCAGATTTTTTGTCACCTCCACCGCATAGGGATGGGTGGCGTCGATACACAGGTCATAGCCCCGAAGGAGGGGGGCCATCCCCGCCCGGTCCAGGCGGCCAACCAGGACCTCCCCGTGGGGAAAGGGCCCCAGGGCCTCCGCGCCAAGGCGGGTTGCCACGCTGACGGTGACCGAATGGCCCGCCCGGGCCATTTCCCGGGCCAGCAAGCGGCCCTCTGTGGTGCCGCCAAAGAGAATGATTTTCATCGCTTGTTTTCATACCCCCTGGGGGTGACCATCCGGCCGTCGATCCGCCGGGTGGTGCTGGCCCCGATGAACACGGTGGTGAACATGTCCACCTCGGTCTCCTTCAGCTCCGCCAGAGTGAGCAGACGGTGTCGCTGGCCCTGGCGGCCGATGTTCTGCACCAGGCCGCAGACGGTTTCCGGGCTTTTGGTCTCCAACAGAATCTCACAGGCCCGGCAAAGGTGGCCTGCACGCTTTTTGGAGCCCGGGTTATACAGGGCGATGGAGAAATCCCCCCCAGCCGCGCAGCGCAGCCGGGTTTCAATCTGCTCCCAGGGGGTCAGCAGATCGGAGAGGGAGATGACGCAAAAATCGTGCATCAGAGGCGCCCCCAGCACCGCCGCCCCGGAGAGGGCCGCCGTGACGCCGGGCACCACTTGGATTTCGATCCCCTCCATCCCCTTTGCCAGCTGCAGGATGGGGCCGGCCATGCCATAGACCCCGGCGTCGCCGCTGCACAGCATGGCGACGGTTTTGCCCTTTTGGGCGGTCTCCAGAGCCCAACGGCAGCGGTCCAGTTCCTGGGTCATGGGGGTGGTATAGGTCTCCTTCTCCGGGAACTCCTCCGCCACCAGGGCCACATAGCCGGTGTAGCCGCACAGGACGTCGGCCTCCGCCAGGGCTTCGTAAGCCTGGCGGGTCATCTGCTCCCTACCGCCGGGGCCCAGGCCCACCAGATAGATTTTTTTCATTCCTGCCACCGCCAATCTGGATGGAAGGGCATCTGGGCCACCGCCAGGGTGACGCCATTCCCCTTCTCTTTTTTCTGGATGAGTTCGCCGCCCCGGCTGCCCAGAACCGCGCTGCGCTCACAAACATTATCCACCCCGGTCACTTGAACCACGAAATTTGAGGGGGTAAACGTCCCCGGAACCTGGGCCAAAGCCTCCGGGGAATAGGTCTCAAAGGGAAGCCCATTGGCCCGGCAAAATGCCAGCAAGCCGCCTTCTTCCCCTTTTAAGTCAATGGAACAGACCTTGCAAAAAGCCTGGCGGGATAGGCCCCGTTGGGCCAGCAGCCGGGAAAAGGCCGCTTCTATCGTCTCCACCGCTGTCCCCTTCCGGCAGCCCACTCCCAGCACCAGGATTTTAGGCACCAGGTGGAGGGCCTCCTCCCCTTGGGGAGAAAGTGTCACTGCAACGTGGCAGTCCTCCGCCCGCTTTGTGAAAATGACCCCTTCAGGAACTTCTCCCCCAATGGGCCAGGGACAGTGCACGCGGACAGACCGCCCCGACAGCAGCCGGGCGGAAACCAGCTTGATCCGCTCCGGCTCCAGTACATGACAGTTTTGGACCTTCGCCCAGGTATCCACCGCAAAGAGGCCCCGTCCGTCGGTGGCCGTGGTGATGACGGGGATGCCTCCTGTCACCTGGGCCAACCTGCGGGCCAGGGCGTTGGCGCCCCCCAAATGGCCGCTGAGGATGGGGATGACAAACCTTCCCCCCTCGTCCACCACCACCACAGCGGGGTCGGTGGTCTTGTGCCGGAGATAGGGGGCGATGGCCCGGACGGCGATCCCCGCCGCCCCGACAAAAACCAGTCCCTCCCGATGGGCAAACGCCTCCCTGGTCCATTGGTCCAGAGGGGCTTTCGCCCCGCAGCGGGTGACTTCCCCACCCAAAGTCTGCGCCAGCCTTTGGGCCAGTTGGTATCCCCGCTCTGAAAAGGCCAGAAATCCCAGGTTCATTCCGTGGCCCTCCGAAACTCTGTGGAGAAATCCGGGGCATACAGTCGGCTGCGTGCATACTCCCCCGCCAGGAAATCCCCCACCAGCACCAGGGCGGTTTTGGTGATGTTATGATCCCGCCCGGTCTGGGCCAGCTTGCCCAGGGGACAGCGGACCACCTTCTCCTCCGGCCAGGTGGCCTTATAGACCAGAGCCGCGGGAGTCTGGGCGGTATACGCCCCTTGGAGAAGGGCTTCCTGCAATCCCTCTAACAGGGAGGCGGAGAGGAAGATCACCATAGTAGACCCATGGGCCGCCAGTGAGGCGATGTTCTCCCTCTCTGGCACTGGGGTCCGCCCCGCCATACGGGTGATAATCACCGTCTGGCTGACTCCCGGCAGGGTGTATTCTCCCCCCACCGCCGCCGCGGCCCCGCAAAAGCTGGAGACCCCCGGCGTGAGGGTGTAGGAGATCCCCCGTTCCTCCAGGGCGTCCATCTGTTCCTGAATGGCCCCGTAGAGACAGGGGTCCCCCGTGTGCAGGCGCACGGTGTTCTTGTGCTCCTGTTCCGCCTGTTCCATCACAGAAAGCACCTGCTCCAGGGTCATCTCCGCGCTGTTGTACACCTTGCATTGAGAGGTACACAGACCCAGCAACACCGGATTGACCAAGCTGCCGGCATAGATCACCACGTCCGCCTGTTTCAGCAGTTCCGCTCCCCGGAGGGTAATCAAATCGGGTGCTCCTGGCCCCGCTCCCACAAAATGTACCACAGTTCCACTCCTTTCAATCCTTCCCCCCCCAAGGGGCTCACTTCCACGCTTCCATAATTTCCGCCACACCTTTGCTTCGACCCAGCTGGCCAAACTCGTTGGAAAAGAGGATCACGCCCACCTGATAGGCCCCGGCCACCCGGCGCTTCACATGGCCCTCAATGGCCTCCATCAGCCGGTTCATCACAGGCTCCCGCAGGCCGTTCTCTTCCAAAAGGGTGATACAGGCATCGGTGGTGGCGCTGTCCAGCAAGGCCTGGCAGAGGGCCTGCCCCGCCCCGCAGAGAGCCGCGTAGGTGCAGAACAACTCCGTGCGGCAGTCGGCATAGCGGCTGTGGGTGTTCATAATTCCCCCAGCCAGCTTTACCAGCTTTCCCACGTGGCCCACCAGCAGCAGGCGTTCAAATCCCTCCGCCCCGGCGGCGTCCAGGCCGTCGCCGATGAAGTTGGAGCATTTGACCACCGGAATCCTGCTTCCGTCAAACCCCAGGTCCGCCAAAAAGGCCTGCCCGTAATTGCCGGGGGTCAAAATCACCTGACGGCAGCCCCGGGCGGCCACCTGCCGCAGCTCCAGGACCATGGTGTCGATCATGGCCTGCATGCTCATGGGCTCCACAATGCCGGAGGTCCCCAGGATGGAGATCCCTCCCACAATGCCCAACTGGGGGTTGAAGGTCTTTTGGGCGATGGCCTCTCCCCCGGGCACGGAGACCGTCACCAGCAGTCCCCCCTCATAGCCCGCCCACCGGGCTACAGAGGTCACCGCCTCCCGGATCATCTGCCGGGGCACCCGGTTGATGGCGGCCTCGCCCACAGGCTGGTCCAGGCCGGGCTTAGTGACCCGCCCCACACCGGGCCCACCCTGAATGGCAAGGCCCGAGACATCGGTCTGCCGGACCTCCGCCAGGATCAGCGCGCCCGTAGTCTGGTCCACATCGTCTCCGCCATCTTTCCGCACGCCGCAGCGGGCCCACCGCTGGCCGCTTTCCCGGGCCTCCAGGGGGACCTCCACCGTCAGGCCCTTGGGGGTGCGCAAGGTGACCGTCTCCGGCCAAGCGCCGGTGAGGAGTTTCCGGGCCGCCCCCATAGCCGCCAAGGCCGCGCAGGTGCCGGTGGTGAAGCCGCAGCGGAGCTTTTTTCCATTGGTGTAAATATAGTGCTCAAAGGCCATGGCCGCCCTCTCCTTCCCACCGCACCGGCTTTCCCTGGGCCTGGGCTTCTTGTAACAAGCGGCGGTTCCCTTCGTTCATGGGGCCGAACACGGGACAGGTACAGATGACCTCCCGGCAGTCCGCCAGCACCTTCAGGGCCTGCAAAACCCGCTCCTGGCCGATGGGTGCGAAGGCCTCCTCCGCGATCACCTCCACCGCCAGGGCCCGTGCCACGGGATAGTCCAGATCGTTTTGATGCAGAACCCCGGCGGCAAAGGCGATCCCCTCCCGCTGAAGGCGGCGGTAGGTGGCAATGCCGCTGCCGGCGCCCCCCACCACGAAGACCTCCGGCTTGCCTGCCACCTTTGCCAGCTCCAGGCTGCCGAAGGCGGGCTCATAGCTTCCCTGGGTCACATCGTAAAGTTGGGGAATGTAGTCCGCCGTAAAGATCTCCTCCGGCGGGCCGTATCGCTCAATGGTGTTGTTGTGCACGCACACCACGATGTCGGAAATCCGTTGGGCCAGATCCAGCTCGTGCAGGGAGAGGACCACCGCGATCTTCCGCTGGCGGACCAGGTCCTTGAGAATCCCCAGCAGCTCCAGCTTGTATCGGATATCCAAGAAGGAGGTAGGCTCGTCCAGCACCAAAATCTCCGGTTCCTGGCACAGGGCCCGGGCCAGGAGGACCCGCTGGCGCTGGCCGTCGCTGATGGCGGTAAAGTCCTGGTCTGCCAGGTCCGAGCCATGGACCAGGGCCAGGGCCTCGTCCACCTTTTCCCAGTCCGCCGCCGTGAGCAGGCCCAGCTTGCCGGTGTAGGGATACCGCCCTGCCGCCGCCACATCCCGGCAGGTCATCAGCTCCGGCTGGCTGCGGTCGGTCATGAGCACCGAAAGCTTTTGGGCCACTTCCTGGGGTGGCATGCCCTCCATGGGCTCCCCCGCCAGACAGACCACCCCGGCCAGCAGCCGGAGCTGCCGGATGATGCTTTTGAGGATCGTGGACTTCCCCGAGCCGTTGGGGCCGATGAGGGTCATAATCTCCCCCCGCCCCAGGCGCAGGTCAATGTGCTCAATGAGGGGCTTGCCGCGGTAGCCCACGGCCATGTCCTCGGTCCGGAGGTAATACTCGTTCATTGCCATCTCCCCCTTCACGCCTGTTTGCTCTGGCGGCGTACCATCATGTAGATCACAATGGGCGCGCCGAAAATCGCCGTCACCGAGCTGATACTCAACTCCTCCGGGGAAAAGGCCCTTCGGGCGATGAGATCACAGAAGAGGCAGAACACTGCGCCCCCCAGAAAGCACCCGGGAATGACCAAAATGGGTTTGGCCGAGCGCAGCAGGCTGCGCACCAGATGGGGCACCGCGATCCCCACAAAGGAGATGGGCCCGGCAAAGGCCGTCACGCAGGCCGACAGGACGCTGGAGAGGAGGATCAGCTCCACCCGAAACCGTCGGATGGAGACCCCCACGCTTTGGGCGTAACCCTCCCCCAGTTGATAGGCCCCCATGGGCTTGGAGAGGAAAAAGGCCCAAGCCACCGCCAGGCCCACTGTCACCGCCATCACCCGGATATTGCTCCAGGTGATGCCGGAAAAGCTTCCCAGGGACCAGTTGTGGAGGTTTACAATGTTGGAGTCCTCGGCAAAGGTCACCACGAAATCGGTCAGGGCCGAGCAGATGTAACCGATCATAATACCACAGATCACCAGCATAGACATCTTCCGCACCTTTTGGGACACCAGCAGCACAAATCCCATAGAGAGCATGGCCCCCACAAAGGCCGCGCCGATCATCACCAGGGAGTTGGAGGTGAGGCCCCGCTCCAGCAGAAAGATCATGGTCAGGGCCACCACCAGCTTGGCCCCGGAAGAGATTCCTAAAACGAAGGGCCCGGCGATGGGGTTGGCGAAGAAGGTCTGGAGCAAAAAGCCGGAAATGGACAGGGCGCCCCCCAGCAGGATGGCCGCCAAAATTCGGGGCAGCCGGATGTCCCAGACGATCCGGCTGGCGGTCTGATCCCCGCCCCGGCCCAGGAGGATCTCCATCACTTCCGGTACTGTCAACTGAAAGCTGCCCTCGTTGACATTCAAAAACACCAGCACCACCAGCAGCACCGCTAGCAGCAAAAAGGACAGATAATATCGTTTGGTTTCCCGCTTCATGGGCTCCAGCCTCCAGGTTCATTCAGCAGACATTATTGTAAGGGATGCAGATAGGTCAGACTTTCCGCCGGTGGCCTCTCCTGGGTCAGGACGGTGTGGAGATCCACAATGAAATCCCCCAGGCCCAAGCTCTCCTGGAAGAGATTTTTCCCGGTGCACCAGGCCCTTCCCTCTTTCACGGCCTTAAAATCCGCCAGCAGATGGCTTTTTTCCAACAGCTGGTCCAGGGTGTGCAGTTCTCCGTCGATGGCGCTGTTATAGATCAGCACATCGGCGTCCTTGGCGCCGGCGTAAAAGGTCTCCAGGTCCATGTTCATGGTGGACAGGGCGCTGCCCTCCTCGGTTAGGTTCTGGAACACATAGGCCCCCCCGGCCAGGTCGATGGCCTTGGCCACATAGTCCCCCGACTTGCGGATATTGGCCGCGCCGTTGGAGGTGATGTAGAAAAAAGCCACTGTCTTACCGGTGTTTTCCTGCTGCAGGATGCCCTGAAGCTGCTCCAGCTGGCCGCTGAAATAAGCCTCCGCCTGATCCTCCAGGCCCAAGAGCAGCCCGTACAGCTTGATCCACTCCATCCGGCCCAAGGGATGGCTTTCATAGCTGGAACGCTCCACCAGCACAGGAATGTCAAATCCCTCCAGCTGCTCTTTCACCTCTGGGTTGTGATAGATCATGGTGGATTCAACCGCCAGGTCGCAGCCCTGGGAGAGGATCTGCTCATAGTCCGGCGCGTTGTACTTTCCGGCATAGGTCATTTCCCCGGTGTCCATGGCTTCCCGGGCCTCCGGGATATACCATCCGTCGGACTTGAGGGCGGAGAGAGTGACCCGGTCAATGGCTCCCAGCTCCCGGAACAGGTCCATGGCGGAGGTGGCCGCCAGATAGATGTGCTCCAAAGGCTGGTGGATCACCGTGATCTCCGATGGGGTTCCCTGGGGGACTTCCCTGCCCTGGGGCACCAGAAGATAGATCTCCCCATCCTGGATGGAGAGCTTCGTATACCCCTCCTGGCTGGAAGCGGCGGAAAATTGGGTGGCGTACTCCAGCTCCAACGGCCGGTCAAAGGACAGGCTTTCCCAGTCCGTCCTCTCCCCCTGGCTCCCCGTCGGCCCGGCTTCACAGCCGCATAGGAGCAAGGCCAGCAGCCCAAACAGGACTGCTGGCAGGCACCAACCCTTCCGGCTCACGAGGCGGGCTCCACTGTGGAGGAGTCAAAGCACAGGGTGTATTCGATCTCATGGGGTGTGCTCATGGCCGTGGTGTCGGCCAGGACGGGCAGCGCCCAGTCAAACCCCGTCACGGGGATTTCAAAGGTGGAATTTCCCTCCACGGCAACGGGGTCATATCGCACGTCGTCCACCTTCATGTAGTCATAGTTGGAGCTGCTCCAGATAATGGTCGCCGTGGCCTGGCCGTCTTTTACGGTGAGCTTTGTGGGGGAAGTCACACTGGCCTTGCCAGAGCCCCCCTCCAGCTTGACCTCCACCTGATAGACGCCGTCCTGCAGGCCCAGGTCGGCCACCGTGGTAACAGTGCCCTCGGCAAAGGCCTCCTGGGGCAGGGAGTCAGCCCGGAAAACCAGGGTGCGGTCATACCACATCTCCTTCTTCTTGCTGTAGGCGGCGCAGTCCAGCTTTTGGTTCAGAGCCGCCACGGGCACAGTGAAGGTGTGTTCTCCGGTTTCGGTTTCTTCAAAAGGAATCCACGCCGTCTCATCGGCCACGGCAGCCTCTTCGCCGGTGCCCATGAACAGCTTCAGATAGCCGGTGCCTCCCATAGTCATGGTTGCCGTCATCTTCCCCTCTGCCACGGTGAGCTGGCAGGCGGTGATGTTGAACATGGAAGAGCTGGAATCCACGGTAATCTCATAGGTTCCGTCCTTCAGGGCGGCGGCTTCCACGGGCTCCATGCCCTCCTCCCCCACTTCCTGGGGCTCGACCATGTCCTCCTGGCCCGCCACCTTCTCCGGGGCCTCTTTGTCGTTGTCCTCTGTCCCACAAGCGGCCAGAGACAGGCTCATGACCAAAGCCAGCATCAATAATAAAATTCTTTTCATCGTGATCCTCCATTGTTTGAACCAACAGCAGCCCGAAAAAGCCCCTTCCGGCTGCTGTTGGTTCTGTCTATTGTTTTACTGCAAAGTATCCATGGCAGCCTGTGCGTGCTCCACAAAGATCTGCTGGATGGCTTCCAGCTCGCCCAGGCCCTTCAGGACGCATTCCACCTGGTAGCCGGCCTTCTCAAAGGTGCTCTTCCAGGAGTCCTCTTCCTCGCCGGCCATGTCGTTGTTGGCATGGTCGCCGGCCACGATCATCAGGGGCATGAGCACCACGCGCTCATACTCGCCCTTCTGCACGGCGGCCAGCACGTCGTCCAGTGAGGGGGTCGCCTCCACGGTGCCCACGTAGTAGTTGGCATAGCCGGCCTCGGTGAGGGTGGTCTGCATCTTGGCATAGACCGCGTTGGAGTCGGCCTCGGTGCCGTGGCCCATGAAGCAGATGGCGGTCTTGCCATCGTCATACTCCTTGGTGGCCTCGGTGATGGCGGTCATGACGGCCTGGAAGTCCTCGTCAGAGGTCAGAAGGGGCTGGCCGACGGCCACCTTTTCAAAGGCGTCGGAATACTGGGCCAGTTCATTCACCAGATCGGTGTATTCCAGGCCATTCATCAGATGGGTGGGCTGCACCACCAGGGTCTTGACCCCGTTGGCTACGGCACGGTCCAGGGCCTGGCCCACGTTGTCGATGGTCACACCGTCACGGTCCTTCACATGGTCGATGATGATCTGGCTGGTGAAGCCCCGGCGGACAGCGTAGCCGGGGAAAGCCTTCTCCAGGGCGCCTTCAATGGCGCCGATGGTCAGGCGGCGGCTGTCGTTGTAGCTGGTGCCGAAGCTCACCACCAGCAGCTCGCTCTCGCCGATCTCGTCCTGGTTCCGGGGATCGTCCTTGGAGGCGTCACCGGTGTCGGGCTCTTCCGCCTCGGTGGTCTGGGTGGGCTCCGGGTCGGTTTGTTCCCCTTCGCTGGGGGCGCCGCAGGCGGCCAGCAGGGTCAGCAGCAAGGTCGCCGACAGGAGCAGGGCAAGGAGTTTCTTCATGCTTTCATACCTCTTTTTTAATTATTTCTGGTATAAAATATCGCAAAAAACGGCCGCGCAACCGCGACCGTCTCTCAACCAATGCACCTGCAACATTCCCGTATCATTTCTACATTGCCAATGTCATTTGTGAGAATATAAATCCGTGGACCGCGGATTTGAGATTCTACATACAGGCAGGTCTCCTGACTTTGTTCCTCGCTCCTTTTCTCTTCCCAGTTTCCCAGTGAGTTTGCAAAAAGAGCTCCCATACACAGTGACGGCATCGTTACGGATTCTCACCGTATTCCCTTTTCACCCGCCCATGGGACGGGCACCTGTATGCTACAAATACTCTACAATATTTCGTTGCCAGATGGCATCATTTTAGCAACTAATTTTTACACTGTCAACAAGGAGAACCGGAAAATCCGACATCCTCTTCCAGAAAGGAAAAATTTTTTGCCGAAAGGGCTTTTTCCTATGTTGTCCGACGAAAAAATGTGATACACTATCCCTATGATTCTCCGAGAGAAAGAAGGGAGTTTCTTGTCCATCCGTCCGCTCCGTGGTGCCGGGAAGCCGGCCTACCTCTCCTATTTTATCGCCCTGCTGCTCTTCGGGTCCAATGGGACCGTGGCCAGCGCCATCGCCCTGTCCAGCTATGAGATCGTTCTGCTGCGCTGTCTCATTGGCTGTGTGTTTCTGTGGGGTGTCTTTCTTCTTACCCGGCAGAAGCTGACCCTGGGCCGGCACAAGGTCGACGCCCTATTTCTGGCGGCCTCCGGAGCGGCCATGGGATTGGGCTGGATGTTTCTCTACGAAGCCTACCGGCAGATCGGCGTCAGCATGGCCTCACTGGCCTATTACTGCGGGCCGGTCATCATCATGGCGGTGTCTCCCCTGTTTTTTCACGAACCTTTGACCCGTCCCAAAATCACCGGGTTTCTGGTGGTTCTGGCCGGTGTCTGCCTGGTCAATGGCCAGGCAGCGCAGGAGGGGAGGATGGGCTGGGGACTGTTCTGCGGCTTTCTGTCCGCTTTGATGTTTGCTGTGCTGGTGATCTTCAGCAAAAAGGCCACCGCCATCACGGGCCTGGAAAACCCCATGCTTCAGCTCACCGCCAGCCTAATCACCGTGGCGGTTTTCGTGGTCTGCAAGAAGGGCTTCGCCCTGGAGATCGCCCGGGAGGACTGGCCGCCCATCCTTTTTCTGGGTCTGGTAAATACAGGCATCGGTTGCTTCCTCTATTTCACCTCTATCAGCCGCCTGCCCGCCCAGACCGTAGCCATCTGTGGGTATCTGGAGCCCTTGTCCGCCGTGATTTTTTCCGCCCTGTTTCTCCACGAAGTCCTCTCCCCTGCCCAGGTGTTGGGGGCTTTCCTCATCTTAGGGGGCGCGGCGGCAGGAGAACTGTTCTCCCACAAACCCGCCGTCGTACCCCGCCGGTCTTAATAAAATCTTAATCCCGTCGCAAGGCTTTCTTCAAACACAGGCCTCCCCTTCTTTGGTATAATGCAAATACCTAACCGAGGAGGCCGGCTTATGTATCGTCTCTTTTTCATCGTCTCTGACCTGCTTTCCGCCGCAGTGGTTCTAATTCCCTTTCTCCTGCTTTTGCTCTCTGTCCTCTGGAACGGCAATTCGCCCCGCCGGCGTGGTCTGCTTTTGATCTTTACCCTGTTTATTGTAGCCGTCTATTCGGCGGTGGGGCTGCCCAGCATTGCGGGAATTCATGTGGACCCGGAGGTGCATCTCATCCCCCTACTGGACGGGTGGAGCAGTCCCCTGTCCTACCTGAAAAACATGCTGCTCAACACGCTGCTCTTCCTGCCCCTGGGTTTTTTGCTGCCTGTTTTATGGGAAGGGGCACGCAGCTTCAAGCGGGTGTTTTTGTTTGGCGTTTGCCTCTCCCTTGGGATTGAGCTTTTGCAGCTTTTGAACTTCCGTCTCACCGACGTGGATGATCTCATCGCCAACACAGCCGGGGCGCTGTTGGGGTATCTTCTTTTCCATGTTCTGAATCGGAACGAACGGCTTTCCCTCCCCTGTGGAGACGCCAAAGGGCCTGGGCCGGTTGTGCTTTGCCTGCTGGCCTTTGGGGTGGTCTTTCTGGTTCTCCCCTTCCTTCCCACCCTCACGGACCTGCTCTACCCCGCATAAATCCCGTTAAAAAGTCTCCCCCTGCCAGGCGGTTTTGAACCGCCCCGCAGGGGGAGTTTTGTTCTTTCCTCATGGTTCCAGCAGGAAGTTTCCGATGCTCTCCATAGCCAAGGCCGCTTTCCGCACGGGGAACATCTGGAAGACATGCCACATGTCGCTGAACACCTCCAGGCGGCAGTGGACGTTGGCCGTCTGCATCCGCTCCCGCAGGCGGAGGGAGTCGGAGAACAGGATCTCGTTGCTCCCCACCTGGATCAGGGTGGGAGGGAATCCCTCAAAATTGCCAAAGAGAGGGGAGAGCAAGGGGGAGGTGAGCTCCTGTCCCCCGGCGTAGACCTCCCGCACCGCCCGGACATAGTCCAGGGTGATGGTGGGGTCCAGCTCCGCCCGCTGGGTGTAGGAGCGCCCGCTGGCGGTCATATCGGTCCAAGGGGACATGAGAACCAGCCGCCCGGGAAGCTGCCGCCCCGCCTCCTTGAGCTGGTGGCAGAGAACCAGGGCCAGGTTCCCCCCAGCGGAATCCCCCGCCACCACCACGTCCCGGGCGCCGTAACCCAGGTACATCAGGTAGTCCCAGGCCCTCCGGGCGTCGTCCACCGCAGCGGGGAAGGGGTGCTCCGGGGCCAGGCGGTACTCAAAGCACAGCGTTTCCCAGCCGGTGACGTTTGAAAGTTTGGAGGCCAGGGGCCGGGAATAACCCAGGTTCCCGCTGGTGTAGCCACCCCCGTGGCAATACAGAATGACCCGCCGCTTATCATGGGGCCAGTCGGGCTTCACCCAGGCGGCGGGCATGCCCTTAATTTGAAAGGGCTCCCACTTTTTCATCACGATCATGGGGGCCACCAGGCGGCCCAGCAGTTCCTGGCCCGCTCGCTGCCGGGCCAAATCCTCAGGGTCCATGGAGTCCGGGGCGGTCACCGAGTGGATGGCCTTCAGAGCCCGCAGCATAGGGGCCAAGCGGTGGTCCTCCTGTCCCAGCACTTCCTCTTCTTTTCTCCCCTTTGGCTTCAGCCGCAGGGACAACTTTTTCCGGTCCATAGCCCGCTCCCTTCTTCCCACGCCTTGGGTTTACGGCCAACCAGGGCCGTGTGGTATCTTTTTCCATTGTTACAGTATACCACGCCTTTCTGCAAAAAGAAAGGTGTCTCTTTTGGGCGTTATTGTTTTTGATATTTTTCCTTTGCATATTCATAGGCTTCTCTATCGCATGGCAGCTTATTTTATCACATGGGCGCCGCGGTCACAAGGACCCGCCCTTCTTCCCCTTGTAGTTTTTTCCCTGCTATGATAGAATAAGATATCCCTTGGAAAGGAGTGGCAGCCCGTGGCCAGGAAACATGAAAAGCCCAGTTGGTATCCTCTGGATAACGCGGGCGTGCTCTATTCCGCCATTCAGAAAGACCAATACTCCGCCGTCTATCGCTTCTCCGCCCTGATGACCGAGCCCGTGGACCCCGCCGCCCTCCAGCGGGCAGTGGAGAAAACCATGCCCCGGTTTCCCGGCTTTGGGGTGCGGCTCCGGCGGGGGGTCTTTTGGTGCTACTTCGAGCCCAACCCCAACCCCGGCCCCTTTGTGAAACAGGACATGGCCAACCCCTGCCAGCCCATTCGGTTTCACGAGGACAACGACTGGCTGATCCGAATCCTGTACTATGAAAAGCGGATCTCCCTGGAGGTCTTCCACGCGGTTTCTGACGGGGCGGGCTCCGTGGTCTTTCTGCGCACCCTTTTGGCCGTCTACCTCCGGGAGCTGGGCTGCCAGATCCCCAACGGTGACGGGGTGCTGGACATCACCCAGCCCCCCCGCCGGGAGGAGCTGGAAGACGCCTATACCCGCTACGCGGGCAACCGGGTCTTGCGGGGAAAGCTGGAAAAGACCGCCTTCCCCAATGTCAGCCCGCCGGAGCCCTTTTACACTTTGAATGTCACCATGGGCATGGTCCCTTTGGACCATTTGCGGGAGGTGGCCCGGGGCTATCAGGCCACCATCACGGAATACCTCACGGCAGTGATCCTCCAATGCCTGCTGGAAAACCAGGCCGCCCGCCATTTTCGTCACCCCCAGCCGGTGGCATTGGCCATCCCCATTAACCTGCGGCCCTGGTTCCCTACCGAGACCCTGCGGAACTTCATCCTCACCATGCGCCCCAGCATCGACCCGACCTTGGGGGAATACACCCTGCCGGAAATCGTGCGCCAGGTCCAAAACTACATGCGCCTGCACACCAACCGCCAGGAAATGCGGGCCAAGTTCACGGGGAATGTCCGATTTACCACAAACCGGTTTCTTCAAATCGTTCCACTGGTCCTGAAAAACCCCGTCATGGCCTTTTCCTATCATCTGGTGGGGGTCCGCCCCTTTTCCGGCACCTATACCAACCCCGGGGTCTTTCAGGTCCCCCAAGAGATGGAGCCCCATATTCAGCGCATGGAGGTCATGCTGGGCCAGGCCACCCGGCCCTCCCCCCACTGCGCCTCCATCAGCTATGGCAACACCATGGTCATCACCTTCGCCGGCACCGGAACCTCCAGCGAAACCGAGCGAAGATTTTTCACCCATTTGGTGCGGGACGGGCTCCCGGTGAAAGTAGAGTCCAACCGCACCCGCTGACCCACCAGGAGGTGTTAGCATGTCATACTGCGTCAACTGCGGCGTGGAGCTGGACGCCACCGCGTCCTTCTGTCCCCTCTGCCACACGCCGGTTTGCAATCCAAATCAGCCTGTGGACGAAACTTCCCCCAAGCCCTTCCCCACCGAGCGGAAGGAGGTCCCCCCGGCCTCCAAGCTCCAGGGTGCCATTCTCATCTCCACCATTCTGGCCTCCGTGGCGGTCTGCTGCGGGGTGCTGAACTATTTTCTGCGCACCCAGCGAATCTGGTGCCTGTATGTGATTGGCGCGGCTTTAATGATTTGGATCTGGACGGTCCCCCCCTTGCTCCACCACAAAAAAGACACCTTCCGCCTTCAGCTTTTGGCGGATATCCTGGCCATTGCCGTGTACGTCTCCCTCATCGCCGTGGATTTGGACGGGTGGGACTGGTATTGGCACCTGGCCCTTCCTATCATTCTGCTCCTTGGAGCCCTCTTCTTTTTCTGGGGACTCACCCTGGGCCCCGGAAAGCGGAGCACCCTCACCTCCATCACCCTGGTGGTGGGGTCCATCGGGGTCTTCGCCACGGGAGTGGAGCGGTTTCTGGATCTGTTCTTCCGGGGTAGCTGGTCCCCCAGTTGGTCCCTCATCGTCTTGGCCGTCTGCGTCATTCTCATCATTCCCCTGACGGTGGTGCGCCGGGTTCCCGCCCTGCGGGAGGAGGTCCGCCGGCGGTTTCACTTGTGATCCTATGACAGACAAACCTCCCTTGAAACGACGTTGGTTTCAAGGGAGGTTTTCTTGTTATCTCAAGGCGCCTTGGGCCCGGCCTCTTCGTTTGCGTTCCTTCTCCTTCAAGTGCTCTTTGATGGCGTAGGAAAAAATGGGAAACATGGCCGGAAAAGCCACTTGGTTTTCCAGGGTGTAGCGGAGGAAGTCGAAGAAGAAAACATAAGGGATATCCAGCCGCCCCTGGAGCTTAAAGAGGCCAAAGCCCAGCCGGTTCATCCCCACCACGTCCTGGGCGTTCAGGGAGATATTCCGGGCCTTGGTGGCGTGCTGCTTTTTGTCGGGGACGAAAGGGCAGCGGTCCAGAAAGTTGGTCAGTTCACAGCTTCCCTCAATGAGGGCGGCTTGGTCCTTCACAATGGACTCGTAGTGCTCCCGGCGCTGCATACACTGGTAGACACACCGCTCGTTGAGGATGATCTCCGCCCCCGCCTTGGGGAGTTGAGCCAGCAATTCCGGCTGGAAGTTGTCGTCGGGGTGGACCACGTAGCGGTCATAATCCCGGTTCAGGCCCTCGTAATAGGCCAGATCCCGGGTTTGGGTGAAGGCCGTCAGGATCACCGAGGCATGGACCTCCACCTGGGGATACTTCTCCCGGATATAGTCCCGCAGCAGCGGACTGGAGACGATGACCCCGCCTCTGAGCCGGTTCGCCATAGCCAGGATCTCATTGCACAGGGGGTCCTTCAGGTCCTCCGGCGAGAGCTCCGGGGTGGAGAAGGTCAGCAAGGGTACAATGCCACGGGCCACGGCTCCGGCCAGCTCGTTGTAAATCTCCTCCCCGGTGTAGTGGTTGTCGGTGATGATCAGCCGGCCGCAGTTCCACTTTACCTTGGGTGAGCCGTACAGATACTTCACGGGAATCTGATAGTCAAACTTGGCCTTGACCTGATCCAGGCACCGGTAGATCAGATCCGAGTACAAAAACAAGCCCGGCACGCTATAGCTGGCCCCCGGGACCAGGGCCGCACGGTCCCCCTGGGGCAGAATAAAATCATTCATGGTGTTCGGATTCCTTTCTTTCTCCGATTCAAATATCTTCGGTGGTATTTGAGCTGGACATATTTCATCACCCGGCGATAGTAAACCGGGTTCCCCGCCCCGCCCAGGACCCCCACCAGAGGAAGTCCCTGGACAAATTTTAGCAGGAGCATATCCATGGCAAAGGCCTGGGCTGTCTGCCGGATCTGCCCCTCCAGTTCCTCCTGGGTGGGTTCCGGCAGCTTCTCCGCCAGGCAGCGTTCCACCTCCTCGTTCAGGCTCTGCCAGCGGGTTCCCTTGGAAAGAGAGGCCTCCATCATTTTCAGGATCAGCAGGCGCTCGCCAGGCGTATCATAGTCAAAGCCATACCGCAGCGCCGTCTCGTAGACCCCTTTCAGCAGGAGGCTTACAAAGAGGACGATATCCGGCAGGCCCACACCCAAAACGCCCAGGCCTACCCCCTCCGCCGTGGTCAGCAGGAGGTCCCGCGCGTTGGCCACCCGGCTCTTACCCCGAAACTGTCCCAGGGCCTGGCGGTCCCGCCTGGCCCAGACAGCTTGATCCCTGGCGGCATAGTCCTGCTGGAGCTTCTCCCGGTCGTAGCTTTTCTCAATGAGCCCAGTCCCCTTCTGAAAGACCAGGGCAAAGGCCTTGCAAAAGGCTGCCTCTAAGGTGTCGTAGACTTTGGGCGGTACCTTTTCTTCCAGCTTATCCTTCCAGTCGCTCCTGCTCTCCCGCAGGGCCTCCCTGGCCAAACGGCGCTCTGCCTTAGCCGCCGCTTCCAGCTCTTTTTCCAGCGCCCGCCTTACCGTTTTTCGAATCATCCGCCTCTGTGCCCCCTCTCATCCAATCAATGTCATCAGAATTATAGCATGCTATCAACGATTTTTCCAGGGGGACCCGGGAATGAGAGCCCATGAACGGCAAATTTCAAGATTGATTTCCTATTAACCTTATCGTATAATTGGTATGATTACAATACGACGGATAGGAAGGTGCTCAATATGCTGATTTCCACAAGAGGACGGTATGCCCTGCGGGTTCTCACAGACATGGCCGAGCACCAGGGCAGTGGCTATGTCCCCTTAAAAGAGATCGCCCAGCGCCAGGAGATTTCGGAAAAATATTTGGAGAGCATCCTCAAACTTTTGGTCAAGGATGGGATTCTCATCGGCGTCCGGGGAAAGGGCGGCGGCTACCGCCTGCGCAATGCGCCGGAGGAGACCACTGTCGCCAGTGTTTTAAGGCTCACTGAGGGCACCCTCGCCCCTGTCGCCTGCCTGGAGGACGACGCCCCGCCCTGCAACAAAACCGCCGCTTGCCGGACTCTTTCCCTTTGGCAGGGACTGGATCAGCTCATCTCCGACTATCTGGAAAACTACACCATCGCGGATCTAACCCAGGACCCTCCCGTTTGACCGGTGGTCTCTTTTCCTGGCTTCCCCGTTTTGCAAGGATTCGTGCGGGTTTTGGACAATCCTGCATCCATAAAGTCATTGACGCGATTTCAAGCAACATGCTACAATTCTTTAGAATCCATGGGGTATCATTTACAAGATGTTAAGACTTGTCCCTCTTTCCAAGAACGATGAAAGGAGTCTGCCTTCATGAATCTTGCCCTTTGCGACGATGAAACAGCACAGCTTGCGCAGACAGAGGCCCTTTTGCAAAGCTATCAGGCCCAGCGCCCCCAGATGGATTGGACGGTGGCCACCTTTTCCTCTCCCAGCGCCCTTTTGGAACACATTTGTGTGCGGGGAACCTTTGACATCTATCTGCTGGATGTGATCATGCCGGGAGAGAACGGCATTGAGCTGGGCCTGCAGATCCGAAAGCTCGACCAGGGTGGCCGGATCGTTTACCTCACCGCCTCTCCAGATTTCGCGGTGGACTCCTACCAGGCCAAAGCGTCAGGCTATCTGCTCAAGCCGGTGGAGGAGGCCCGTCTGTTTCCCCTTTTGGACGACCTGGCAGAGAGCTGGCAGCGGGAGCGCCAATCCTTCATCACCCTCAAAACCAGAGATGGGATTCAGCGCCTTCCCATCCACACCATTGTCTATGGGGAACTGGTCAGGCGCTGCGTGCATTATCATCTCGCGGACGGGTCCCGGATTGAGGGCATGAGCCTGCGGGGGTCCTTCCAGAACGCGGTCAAGCCCCTCTTGGATCACCGGCGCTTTGTCCTGTGCGCCACATCCTTTTTGGTGAATTTATCCTTTGTAGAGATGATCGACGCCTCCGGCCTGCGGCTGGTGGGGGGCAAAACCCTTCCCCTTTCTCGCTCCCTCCGCACCGAGGTGACCAACCAATGGATGGATTACTACCTGTCGGGAGGGCGCTGATTCGCCCAGTTAAACCATTTGAAGAAAAAGCCTTGAAACGATTTTGTTTTTAGGTCATATAAAAAGATATTCCTTAAAAAAACCAACGGAAATAGGAGAGTTTCATGCATAATTATTATTTATTATCGGAGATTGTGTGTTGACCGGGAGGTTTGCGTAAAAATCAGTCTCTACCAAGCCTCCCAAAAGGACAGTTATAATGACTTTTAGGAGGATTCACTCTCATGAATAGAGAAAACAAACGAAAGCAATACGAAAAAGGCTACTATCGCACGCATGCTTGTAATGACAGTTTTACCTGCAAAGTTTGTGGCAGGCTTGTCGTGCCGACAGGTGCCGGGAGCGACCACCGCAACCATTGTCCCAACTGCTTACACAGCCTTCATGTGGATGTAGAACCGGGCGACCGCGGGTCTGATTGCGGCGGTATTATGGAGCCAATCGCAGTATGGGTGCGCAAACACGGCGAATGGGCAATGATTCATCGGTGCCGCAGATGTGGCGGGCTTTCATCCAACCGTATAGCGGCTGACGACAACCCCATGAAACTGATGTCAATCGCCATGAGGCCCGTAGCACTTCCGCCGTTCCCACTTGAAAGAATAGAAGACATGACGGAATTGATGGCTGGCGATGGAAAGATAACAAAAAACTGATCGCGCCAGATGCAAGACGCAGAGCCAATGAACCTGAAAGGGAACAACGATGGCTCTGCGTTTTGCTGATTCAATGGCTTTATAAACAGCAAAATAGTCGAGAGTTTTCCTTTTGAACTGTGTAAAATCAGAAATGTAAGGAGGCGGATCAATTCTATCTTCCGTTTCGTTTTGATCCTCTTTTCAAATGAAAAACTTTCATTTGAAAAAGCTGTGCCTTTGGCACAGCGATGCCGCGCATTGAGCGCGTCATCTCGTCTCATGCAGACACTGACGCGCCTACGGCGCTATAAAAAACGAACGTTTTTTATGCGTGTCTAGTATGACAGATAGCGAGCAGCAAAGCCAAGAGAGCGCAAGCGGATGAACCGCTTGCGCTCTCAATTCATTATGAATGATAGGTTGTTGCGAATACTTCCTTATCACTGCAAAACGTCCGTTTCAAGGTTTTTTCGATTTGATGGTCGGGCTTGCACTGGACTGGTGTTTCTCCATTATACGTAATAATAGTTGTTAATAAAAGGATCATGCGTGATATAGACCGAATAATTGGGCAGGAGGAACCACACAATCCTCGGGTCTAATCCCGACACCTCAACCAGCGGGAAGGTGTGGCCGTTCGAATCCATATAGCAGAGAGAATCCATCGCTACGTTTCCTTTGAACGGTGCGCGATCATAAGGAAGGTATTTCTTCAGCGCTTCTACCAGCGCATCCGCATTTTGCTCGTCGCAAATCGCGTAACACTTAAACTGAAACCCTTGACGCCGGGTGGCATACGGAACCGTTACAGAATACTCCCCCCGCTCCGCGCTTTTCTCAAATTTGTAGTCCATGTTCAGCGGGAGCCGGTCATTGACCGGCAAAAACTCGTTTTTTCCATTTTGCACATGCCGCAGATAGTATTCCACCGGAAATGGCACATCGGGGACATGGATCGTCAGAGGAATGCTTTCCAACACGAGATGACCTGCGCCGGCGTTGATCCTCTGGGAAGATACCGCCGCTCCTTCGGCGATACGATTGATGGGAGAATTCCACTCGATAGCCTCTCTGCGCCCGGGAGCGGGCGCTGTTTTTCGCACGGTCTTTTTCTCGTCATTGTCTTCCGGGCCTATGAGACGCCCCTGCTTTGATTTCGTGATTTTCCGCACCGTGACAGGGTAAATGATCTCATTCAGGGTCCGCTCGTAGCCGTACTCCCGATAAATCTCCCGGTACTTTTTCACGTCTACATTTTGCTTTTCCAGCTCTGCCAGGAAGCGGTGGATCGTTTTTTCCTCATCCCGGCCAAAAACATCCTCTTTATAGAGATCAATCACGATTTTCACCTGCTGGCTGGTCAGTCCCTTCGGGATTCCCTCTGCATGGAGCAGGCTTCCCCCGGCCCATCTCTGCAGCGTCGATACCGAGATCCCCAGGTCGTCGGCACATCGCTCCAGTGTGATTTCATTTGCCATCATCCGCACAGCATACAAGATCATCCCCCAAGTCAACATCGCCTGTTCCCTCTCTTTCTCTCCGATTGAAATGATATTTTTTATTTTACCACAGCCTTCCTCAAAAGTCATGGTGCCGCTCCCTTTTTTCGCGGGTTTTTTCCAAAATCGGTCACTTTTTTTCACGATGGTTTGTGACCGCCTTCTGCTCTTTCCCATCGCCCTGAAATCGGCTATTCTTTCCTCAGTAACCCCGATCACCAAACGAAGGAGGTCACGTTTATGGAAACGACCCGAACTGTCCCCATGCGGAGCCGGACATCCGCTCGCAGAAAAGCCGCCACCCGCCGCGTGCTAAAGCTGATGCTTTTCCTCTTTCTCCTGCACACCATCATTTCCATCATCGCCAGTGGGAGCGGCCCCTTTGAAGTGATTCGCACGTTCTTGATCGACACCTTCTGGCTCCCGGAAGGTTGGATTGGAGAACCCCTTCCCCTCCACCGGGAAATCGTGTATTCCGTTCTCACCAAGCTGTGGGCCCTCCCCTTCTGGCCGATCCTTTGGTCCCTCTGCGGTCTTCCCATGCTGGGGCTCATGGCAGCCTTTGCCGTCCTGTCCCGTATCCCCGGCTGGATTCAAAGCCGCACGGAGGGATATGGGGTCCAGTCTCCATCCTACCAAAACGCCCAGAAGGGCTATCTCTCCTGCCCCTCCCCCGGTCTCCGCCGCCGCCTGGTCATGGGACGCCGCCTGTCGAAGCTGCGCAAGCAGAACCTCCCCCAGGCGGAAGCCCTGTGCCAGCGCACGCACCAGGCCTGCCTGGTCCAGGTCCTCAGCTATTCCGGCATAGTAAACCCCTTCCACCTGATCCAGGACCTTTCGGCCCACCCCCGCTGGGCCATTGGAAAAGAGCTGGAACCCATCTCCCCGGTCTTTCGGGATCTTATGATCACCAGAGATCAAAAGGGCCAGATCGGATTCTTTCAGCGGGACCGGTTTCTCTTCCCCTTGACAGCAGAGCCTCTTTGGCTCTATGAAGACGCAAACCGGCAGCTGACCGCTCGGTCTGCTCCCCCGGAGCGGTTCCTTGGCTGCTGCATCCAAGTACACGCCAGCCACCATTGAATTGAAAGGAGTCAAACCACCATGACAAAGATCGGCATGAAACTCTGTATTCTCTGTGGACGGGCTTCCCGGGAGACCATCTTCTACTCTCCCAACCTGACCACCAGCTTTACGGTGGCCAAGGATCTCCACGGACGCTACTGCCTGCTGCCCAAGAGCACCGGCCGCGAAGTCTCCTCCGTGCACCTGCGTGAAAAACCCACCTTGGACCCGGATTCCGGGGAAATCACCAAGATCACCGGAACCATTTCCTTCAAGGGTTCCAACCAGCGGCACGCCTTCACCCTGCGCACAGAAAACCGGATCTGCCCTCATTGCCTCCAGGAAAACAAGATTACCCAGCTCCCCCCCTATGCGGGGATGGCAAACGCCTTCCTCATCGGCATCGCCGGGCTGCCCGGCACGGGGAAATCCGTCCTCCTGAACGCCGCTTTTATCGGCAAAAGCATTTCCTCCATTCGCAACGCCCTCCACGGCTGCCGCCTGGAGACCGGCCTCAGCGCCGAAGACACCACCATTGACGCCACGCAGTTGGCGGAAAATAATCCTCTCCGCCTGTTGAAAACCGTGCGGGTGGTCACACCCCAGGGAAAATTGGCCGCTCTGCTCTACTTAAAAGACAGTCCCGGTGAGCTCTTTGACCCGAAAAACTTCGGTTCCGACGCCTGGGAACGGCATTTCGCCCCCTTCGCCCACTGTGACGCCATGCTGTATGCCATGGACCATCGCCTCATTCAGGCCCAAGGCATGGTGCCGGACAGCAAGCTGGGTGATCCCGATCCCTTTTTGCAGAAGCTGCCCCGTCACATTCCAACCGCTGTGGTGCTCACGAAGGTAGACAAGCTCTCCGACTCCCTTCCCCTCCGGACGCGGGACGGCCGCCAGATCCTGGTGAACCGCGCCTCCCCCATCTTTCAGGCCACGCCCCCTCGGGGAGAAGCCATTGCCCAGCGAATGGCTCTGGATCAACAGCTAATTCTGGATCTGGTCCCCTCCCTGACCGTCTCTCCCCTGCCCCACAACGACCTGGTGGGCTATTTCACCCTCTCCTCCGGTCTGGACCGGAGCGACGGTTCCTTTGATTACGAGCCGGGATACAACCAGCATCTGCCCCTGCTCTTCCTGCTCAACGCCTTGGGCTTGGGCTCTTTGATCGGAAAGGAGTGACCCCCATGACCGCCCAGACCTATATCTACGGCAAGGGCCAGCATTTTCAATATGGCATCGAGCGCATCTCTCCCTCCCTGCTCCCCTTCCAGCAGGAACTGGTGGAACTGTCCTCCTATCGCGGGCACACCGACCAGGATAAAAGCATCCGCTATGGCTTCCTTCGCAGCGGAAGTCCCTATCTCTCCTTCGCCTTCACCCTCCCCCACGGGAACAAAACTGACGGGCGCAGCCAGATCCGCGTCTTCACCCTTGTTTTCGACCGCTATGACGGCTGCCCTCTCTCCGCCGACCTGCTGCGCGTTCTCCCCTCCCTCACACTGGAAGACCTGGAGACATTGGTGGTGGACGACACAATAGAGCTGGGCAGCCTCCTGAACCAGGGGCAGCAGGCGCCGCCCCTGCCGTCTCCTTCTCCCGACCTTACCCGGGCCCTTCTGAGCATTCTCTTTTTCAAAACGGAAAAGGACGGGCAGCCTACCCTGCTGGCCCTTGTCTCTCCGGAGAAGCTGCTGGCTTCCATCGCCGCCCTGCCCGACTGGCTCTGGCCCCACCTCACCTTTAACACCGATGTGCGGCAGATCTCGGAGCCTTTGGCCCTTCTCAACACCTGGACCCCCGCCGCCAAGCAGGCTGCGGAGCGCGCCAACTATTCCGGCGCATCCATGGATCAGCTCTGGTTCCATTTCCCTGCCGAGGAGGGGGTTCTGCTCCACATCGGCGGCCTGGAGCAGGAGGCTGAGCGCTTCTTGGCTCTCTCAGAGGAGCAACAGCGGCAGATGTTCCTGGACTGCAACGAGGATCTCCCCAACTTGGTTTCCCGGCTTCACAGCAAGAGCAAGCCCCCCAAAAAAGCGGGTCCCTCCCAAGGCAAGCGGGTCGCCCGCCACAAAAGGTCCCTGCCGCGCCTCCTTAAATCCAAGGATTTTTGCCAGGCCCTCCTGCTGTTCGCCGCCGGGCTACTGATCCTGCCTCTGGTCAGCCAGCATATCCCTTCTGCCAGCCAGTTCTTCCGGCTGGTGATCCCCGCGGATACCGTGCTTTTTTTGGGGGCTGTTCTGCTGGGCTGGGCCCTGCTCTACGCCGCCGGTTACCTGGCCCGGCCCACCACAAGCGACTATCTGGACAAGATCTACCGCCAAGGAGATCCGCGATACTGCCAGCAAACCTATCGTCTCTGCCAACTGTTTGTCGGCGGCGCCTGCCTCTTAATTGTCGTCCTTTTCTATCTCGCCGGCGCCGGGCAGGTCACGGTATCCTCTACCGCCCTTGGCCTGACTTTACGCTTGCACCTTGGCGGGACCTCCACGGATCTGCTCCTGGGCAACCTCATCGGGGTGCTCCTATGCAGCATCCAAGCCATGGGCGCCCTTGGCCGGGCCTGCCGCAGCAAGTTCCATCACCCCTGATCCTGAAAGGAGGCGCTCCTCCATGTTAAAACTTCTTTGGCTCCTCGCCGGCTTTGCCGCCCTGCTGTCTGCCCTGTCCCTGGCCGCAGAGGAGGGTTCCTGGCGAAAACAACGGCTGGTCCACCGCTTCTGCGCCTATTTGCAGACCACGGACGGGGCCCGTTACCCCATTGTCAGCGAAGAAACGGTGGTGGGCCGGTCCAGGCGCTTGGCAGACCTGGTCATCTCCATCCCAGGCGCCAGGACCAGGGCCCAGAACCAAGCCCTGGAGGTCCTCTCTGGCTGTCACCTGGAAATTTTCCATCGGGACAACGCTTTTTTCCTGCAAAATCTGCAAAAAGGCCGGTATCTTTCCCTGGTCCGGGAGGGGGACTGTGCGTCCCATCCCCTGGCGCCCAAGGCGGAGGTCCGCCTCTGTCACGGAGACGAGATCCGCCTGACCCGCGAGCTCTCCCTCTGGTTCTATGAAGGCGAGGTGTTGTAGCCATGTTCCAACAAACCCGAAAGAAAAAAGAGCTGTTTCTGTTGGCGCTCTTCCTGCTGTTCTCCCTCCTGTTTGTGCTCTGGTTTTTGAGCGAAAGCGGTGGTATTCTTTTCTATCCTCAGTGGAAAAACGTGGACGGTCATCTATACTACACCCCTGTTTCCCGCAATCTGTTTCCCCTCTTCCCCCTGCTTGTGCTCGGGGTTGACGCCGGCGCCCTCTTTCTCACCCTTTGGGGGCTCCGCCGCCAGGTCTATCTGGCCAGCTTTGCCGTGTGTCTGGGGACCCTTCTCCTGTTTTCCATCACCCTGCAAGCCTTTTTTTCCGGGTATGCAAAGCACCTTCTGACCCTTCTGGTGGGGGTGGCGGTCCTCCTGGCTGCCTTCTGGTTCAGCCGGACCCGTCCGGGGCTGTGTCAGCTCCCCAAAGGGGTTTCCCTCTCCCATCTGCTGGTTGTCCTCATTGTGGTGCTGGCCGTTGCCTGTCCCCTGCTGGGCCGGGAAGTGAACGGCGCCCGGGCCTGGATTTACCTGGGTCCCCTTTCCCTTCAGCCGGGACAGCTTCTCATGCCGCTGCTGGCCTGGTATGCCGCTTCCCGGTTCCCCTGCCGCGATCAGAAGCAGGTCCTGCCCTTTTTCCTCCTGTCCGGCCTGTCCATTCTTTGCCTGGTCTATGTCAAGGACCTGGGCAACGCCGCCATTCTGGTGGTGCTGATGCTGGTGGCCTGCTGGTATCTGACGGATCGTTTTGTCCTTTGCGCCGGTTTGTCCTTCTGCTGCGTCAGTTCCCTGATGATCCTTCTGCAAAAGCGGCCCGACCTGGCCCACCGCTTCAACAGCTTTCAGGGGTTCGATGCCGTGGGAAGCCAGCAATATCAGGCCCTTTACGCCCTTCTACACAGCGGCCTCCACGGCAGCGGCGTGGGGCAGGAGGCCGAATATCTCTTATCCACCCAAGTCACCTTCGCTCAAAATGATCTGGTCTCTGTGCTGCCCCTGGGGATCTTTGGGCTTGGGGCCATGGTCCTGCTTCTCCTGGCCTTCTCCGGCCTCATTCTGTCGCCCGCCCGGAATCCGGCGGCCTCCCCCTACCACGTGGTGCTCCACAGCAGCGCCGTCTCCCTTCTGTTCGCCCAAGGTCTCTTAAATCTGGGCGGGGCCTACAATGTGCTGCCCTTTACCGGGGTCTGCTTTCCCCTCCTATCCACCGGCGGCAGTTCCATGGTCAGCACCTTTGCCTTGCTTGGGTTCTGCCTAAGTGACCTTGTCTGGGGCGGCTGCGGCGCTGCCAGCTCCTCTTTTCACCCAGGGCTTCTAACGCGCCATCAGTTTCTATCGTTCAGGAGGTGCTTCAAATGATCAAGCAGTTGTGCAGAAAACGCTGGATCTTTTTCGCCATGGCCCTTTCCCTGTTCTTCAGTCTGGGCTGCGGCGTTGCAAATTTAGCGATCAACGGGAAAGCGCACATCCAATCCATGTCAACCCGTTCCTTTCAAACCTTCTCCGACGGCTCCGCCGGCAGCATGGGCAGCCTATATGACCGGAATGGCGCCCTGCTATACAGCGCCACGCAGCCTGCCCACCGCGCCTTCTACTCCCTGGTGGGTTCTCCTCAGAATGTCATCTCCAACAGCGTTGTCACCCGGTACAGCGACAGCCTTTTGGGGCGAGACGGCTACTCCCTCTGGCAGGGCGCTGCCAGTCTGGAGGGCACCGGCTCCGACCTTTTCCTGACCTTGGACACGGAGACCCAAAAAGCCATGACCACCCTGTTGGAGGAGCAGGGTATCTCCGGCCTGGTGGCCGCCTGCGACGCCTCCACCGGAGAACTGCTCTGCCTGGCATCCACCCCGGCGGCGGGACCGGAGGAGGAGATCTCCTCCCTTCCCGACGGTGCCCTCCTCAACAAAAATCTCTACACCACCACCGCCGGCTCCACCATGAAGCTGGTGGCCACCGCCCTCCTCGTGGAGCAGGCCGGCATCGAGAAGCTCCGAGCCTATGGCTACACTTGCCACGGCGCAGACACCCTGCGGGCCGACGGCACCACCGTCACCTGTATCACCCGGCAAGGGCCCCAGGACATTGTCTCCGCCTTGGGCTACAGCTGCAACACCTTTTTCGCCAGCGCCATCCAGGACCTGCTGTCTGTGGAGGACACCACCCAGGCCTTGGCCCGGTATGGCTTCGCCTCCCAAGAGGAGAAAAAGCCCCTGGGGCTTCTCACCTATCAGGGCTCCGACGTGCGTTTCTCCGATCACACCTTTTCCTCTGTCTGGTCTTTGATCGGTCAAATTTCAGAGGTGTCCCCCCTGGACATGCTGGCCTTCACCAGCGCCCTCTTTCACCAGGGGCAGGCCCCCGCGCCCTATTTGGTGGCCAGCCAGACCAACCGCACCCACACAAAGCTGCAAGTGCAAACGCAGCCTGTCAAGCAGTCCATCCTCTCTGGGGAAACAGCCGATCAAGTCGCCTCTCTTTGGACAGAGGCCTATGAGACATACTATGACCAGTCCCTCTATCCTCCCGCCGTCACCGCCGCAAAGACCGGCACAGCCCAGGTGGGAAACCGCCAAGTGAACAAGCTCTTGATGGGCTATGCAGTGGAGCTGGACGTGGCCTTTTTCCTCTCCCTGGAAAACTGGGACAGCAGTCAGATTTCTCCCCAGGAAGTCGCCTCTCTTTTGTTGGAGAAGCTGGAAGCCGCAGACACTTAAGGAGATACACCCATGTCGAACTATGATATTACGTTAAAAAATTTTGAAGAATATGTATCCACCGGCGGCTACAACACCGTAGCCAAAACCCTGGACACCCCCCAGACACAAGGTTTTCTCTGCGAGCTTCTCACCGAATACGCCTCCTTCTTTTTGAAAATCAGGCTGGACGGCACCTTGGGCTTTGCCATGTTGGACGTCTACCCCGGCATCACCATTCCCCCCTGGGATTACCCGGCAGCCGCCCAATATATCGCGGAGAAAAACGCCGAAAAGAAAGTAGGCTCTCTGCAGATCTGTCCCCAGCATGGTGACCTGTATTACCATGTAGAGTCCAGCTTTCTGTCCTCCCCCCTGACCGGGATGGACTTAATGGCCATGGAAGACATCGCCGTCAGCTCCCTGCTCTCCTGCCGGGAGGATCTCTTCCGCATGGGACAGGCAAGATAGCGCAAAAAAAGAGACATGGTTTGCTGTCCTCTGGTAGAAAGGGATCTGCGAGACCCCATTCTGAAAAAGGCGGCAAACCATGTCTGATCCTGTTTCTCGATGCAATCCTTTCCTCAAGAAACCAGATCAAAAAGGAAGGCTCCCTTCCGTTTGAACGCAAAGAAAAACCCTTGAAACAAATCGTTTCAAGGGTTTTTATGGTTGCGGAGACAGGACTTGAACCTGCGGCCTCCGGGTTATGAGCCCGACGAGCTACCAACTGCTCTACTCCGCGATATGGTGCCGGAGACCGGGATCGAACCGGCACGGGATTTCTCCCATGGGATTTTAAGTCCCAGGCGTCTGCCAATTCCGCCACTCCGGCATTTCCCGATCAGCACTCTCTTAAGTGCTTAATTACTATAGCATGGCGGGGCTGATTTGTCAAGGACTTTTTTTATTTTTTAGATATTTTCTTTTTCACGGGGAGATGGGTCCCCTTTTGAAGTGAGCCCCCGAACGCCATAATCCGGCGCTCGGGGGACACGTTGGTGCAGTTTAATTAAGATTTTCCTTTGGCTTCCCGTTCGGTTTCGCCAAAGCTGTTTCGGAAGTGCTCGCCGATGAGCATCAGCTCACCGGGTGTGCTGATATCGGCGCGGGAGTTGTGAATGAATGCCCGCACCTTGGAGGGAAGGGAGTTAAAATACGCTTCCATCCGGGGATCTTCATATTTCATTTGCATCACCCAGGCATAGTTTGCGCCCGCGGGTCCGTTCTATTCCCGTCCCGGGCGGACAAGAATTGTGCAAAGCGGCAGCCTTTGTCAGCAAAATTTCAGATTGCCGGAAATTTCCGCGCATGATTTTCCCCCTGCCACATAGAATGGGTTGTATACCCCTTTGGAAAGGAGGCCTTACCATGGCAGAATCCAATCCCCGTACCCTGCCGGCGCCACCGCCGCCTCAGGATTTGGACGACTTTATTTTTCGCTGGGAATCCGATGTTCCGCCGGTCAGCGACCGGTAAGGGAACACTCCGTCGGGTCTCCCGGCGTTTTCCCTATCCGGGGCACTCAGAACCGGAAATCTCTTCGGTTGGAACTCTTGATGTCCTGGATGTTCTGCTGTGCGATCCCACGGACCTTTTCTTTGGGAATCCGGTCCAGCTCGGTGTCGATGAGTTCATAGCCCACGGCCTTGGTCTCCGGGGAGGCATAATCCACCAGATATTCGGTGAGGGTCATCAGGGCGTTGGGGTGGCAGCAGTTGAGGATCTGGCCGTTTTTACACAGGCTCATAAAGCGATCCCCCGTGCGGCCCTCCCGGTAGCAGGCGGTGCAGAAGGAGGGAATGTGGCCGTTTTTCATCAGCCACCGGACCACCTCGTCCAGGGTGCGCTGGTCAGACACGTCGAACTGCTCGGTGTCGTGGGGGCGCTCCTCCTGGGTGTAGCCCCCCACGGAGGTCCGGGAGCCGCCGCTGACCTGGGAGATCCCCAGCCGCAGGAGCTTTTCCCGCACCTGCTCGGACTCCCGGGTGGAGATAATCATACCGGTGTAAGGCACGGCCAGGCGGATGCAAGCCACGATTTTGGCAAAGGTGTCGTCGGAAATGGAGTTGTCAAAGGCGGCCGGGTCAATGTCGTCGGCGTGCTTTACCCGGGGCACGCTGATGGTGTGGGGCCCCACCCCGTGGACGGCCTCCAGGTGCTCAGCGTGCATGATGAGGCCGGCGAACTCGTACTTGTACCTCTCCAGGCCAAAGAGGACCCCCAGGCCCACGTCGTCGATGCCTCCCTCCATGGCCCGGTCCATGGCCTCGGTGTGGTAGGCGTAGTCCTTCTTGGGGCCGGTGGGGTGGAGCTGCTCGTAGCTTTTTTTATGATAGGTCTCCTGGAAGAGGATATAGGTGCCGATGCCGGCGTCTTTGAGCTTGCGGTAGTTCTCCACGGTGGTGGCGGCGATGTTCACGTTCACCCGGCGGATGGCGCCGTTTTTATGGTTGACGCTGTAGATGGTGTTGATACATTCCAAAATGTACTCGATGGGGTTGTTCACCGGGTCCTCCCCTGCCTCGATGGCCAGGCGCTTGTGACCCATGTCCTGGAGGGCGATGACCTCCTGGCGGACCTCCTCCTGGGTGAGCTTTTTCCGGGGAATGGTCTTGTTTTTCAGGTGATAGGGGCAGTAGAGGCAGCCGTTGACGCAGTAGTTGGAGAGATACAGGGGGGCGAAAATGACGATGCGGTTGCCGTAAAAGGCCAGCTTGATCTCCTCGGCGATCTGGTACATTTTCTCGATCTTCTCAGGAATTTCACAGGCCAGGAGGACGGAGGCCTCCCGGTGGGTCAGGCCCTGGCAGGTGGTGCCGCTACCCTGTTTTCGGGGACGGGCCTTTTCCAGGATCTCGTCGATGAGGGCCTCATTGTTTTTGTTGGCCTCGGCGTAGGCCAGGGTGGCCTGGATCTCTTCGTCGTTGATGAATTCTTCTGCCTTTAAGGATTTGGGATCGTAAATTGCCATGGGTAAAACTTCCTTTCTTTTGGGTCAGCAGTGCTTCCCCCTTAGATCTTTCATCAAATGGGGCTCAAAGGCGCCGGACGTCTCCCCGATGGGTGACGACGGTGTAGCCGATGGCCGCCATTTGAAGGGATAACTTGTTTCCGCTCTGGGCGGATTCCGCCCCGGTGCAGAGCTTATTGTTATACAGGGCGTACTTCTCCCGGACAGAGACCGGGGACAGATTGGGCATCACCACGTTGGCCCCGGCCAGAATCCCCTGCTCCCGTCCGGTGGGATGGATGGTCCCCAGGGCCGTGGTGGCGGGCAGGAGGAGCGGGGGATGGATCAGGCGAAGGATGGAGAGCAAATAGCAGGTCAGCTCCAAGCTCCCCGCCGGCTCCCCTCGAAAGGGGGTGTCCTTGTGGGGAAGGAAGGGGCCGATGCCGCACATATCGGGGTGAAATGCCTCGATGAATTTCAGGTCTTTCGCCAAGTGTGCCGGGGTCTGGCCGGGAGAACCCACCATGAAGCCGCAGCCCACCTGGTATCCGATCTCTTTTAGGTCCCGCAGACAGTCCATCCGGCGGGCAAAGGACATGGCGGGGGGATGAAGGGAACGGTAGTGGTCGGGGTCCGCCGTCTCGTGGCGGAGGAGATACCGGTCGGCTCCGGCGTCGAAGAGGCGCTGGTAGCTTGCCCGGCTCCGCTCCCCCAGGGAGAGGGTGACGGCGCAGTCGGGCCAGCGGGCCTTGATCTCCTGGATGAGGGGGCAGAGGACTTGGTCGGTGAAGAAGCCATCCTCCCCGCCCTGGAGCACAAAGGTGCGAAAGCCCAGGTCGTACCCCTCCCGGCAACAGCCCAAAATCTCCTGAGGGGACAGTCGGTAGCGGTCACAGTGGGGGTTGCTCCTGCGGATGCCGCAGTAGAGGCAGTCATTTTTGCAGCGGTTGCTGATCTCAATAAGCCCCCGGACATAGACGGCGTCGCCGTAGATCTCCCGGCGAAGGGCAACCGCCTCCCGGGCCAGCCGGGCAGCGGCGGTGGGGGTCCACCGGCGGAGGAGGGTTTCGTACCCCTCCAGGGGCAGGCTGTGTTCCCGTACCAGGCGGTCGATGAGGTTTTGAACGTCCTTATCCATGGGAGATCACATGGGAAAACGCCGTCTTCACGCTGATCCCCGCCAGCTTCCCCACCTTGCCGGACAGGGCGGAGATGGTGTCCTGAGGGGCGTCGATGGCGATGCTGATGATGTTGATCCCCCGCTGCCGGTAAGGGATGCCCATTCTGCCGATGATATACGCGCCATAGTCGTGGAGGATGCGGTTGAGGGCCTCCACCGTCTCCTCTTCCTCTACGATAATGCTCATCACGGCCACTCTGGTTTCCATGGTGATGCCTCCTTTCTTTCCTGAAAACAGAAAAGCCGCACCTGAATTTGGTGCGGCAAACAAGCGCTGCCAGCAGGCAGCGAAAAACACAGGCTATGCCGACACCTTTCATTTAGGGCACTTCCCTTCCTGTCAGGAATCTGTTAAGATGATTGTAGCACGAAACCGGAAAAATGCAATGGGGTTTCTTGTTCCTTGGAGAAAAATCTCCCATTGCCCCGGCCAAACCGGGGAAAATGACCCATTGCGGTCGGGTTTTCTTTAGAATTGTGCCTCTTCTTATTGCAATTAGCCGGGAAATCGGATATAATAAATTAGTTAAATATTACAGAAATGTGAGTGATCGTAAGATGCTGCAATTTGACGAATATAAGGTCAAACTGAACAATCTCCTCCCCCAGTTGGACGAGTTAGAGAAGGCTCTGAACCTGGAGAGCGCCGCCCGGGAAGTGGACTTTTTAGAGGCCCAATGCGCCGCCGACGGCTTTTGGGATAACCCGGAAAAGTCCCAGCGGGTGCTGCAAAAGCTGAAGCAGGAAAAGGGCAAATTGGAATCCCAGGCCAAGCGCCGGTCCTCCTGGGAGGACATGATGGTCCTGTGTGAGATGGGCAACGAGGAAGAGGACGAGTCCCTGCTGCCCGAGCTGGAGCAGGAGTATGCGGCCCTGGTGCAGAGCATGGAGTCGGCCAAGCTCCAGACCCTGCTCACAGGGGAATACGACGCCTCCAACGCCATCCTGGCCTTCCACGCCGGCGCCGGTGGCACCGAGGCCCAGGACTGGGCTCAGATGCTCTACCGGATGTACACCCGCTGGGCCGAGCGCCATGGCTTCACCTACAAAGTCATGGACTACCAGGAGGGGGACGAGGCCGGACTCAAATCCGCCACCATTATGATTGAGGGAGAAAACGCCTATGGCTATCTCCGCGGGGAGCACGGCGTCCACCGGCTTGTCCGGGTCTCCCCCTTCGACGCCAACGCCCGCCGCCAGACCTCCTTCGCCTCCGTGGAGGTCATGCCCGATCTGCCTGAGGACGTGGAGGTGGAGATCCGCCCCGAGGACATCGAGATGCAGGTCTACCGGGCCAGCGGCGCCGGCGGCCAGCACGTGAACAAGACCTCCTCCGCCGTCCGCCTGATCCACATCCCCACCGGCGTGGTGGTCTCCTGCCAGACCGAGCGCAGCCAGTTCCAAAACAAGGACAACTGCATGAAGATGCTCCGCGCCAAGTTAGTGGAGCTGCAGATGCAGGAAAAGGCCGAAAAGATCTCCGACCTGAAGGGAGTCCAACTGAAGATCGAGTGGGGCAGCCAAATCCGCTCCTATGTCTTCATGCCCTACACCCTGGTGAAAGACACCCGCACCGCCTTTGAAACCAGCAACGTAAACGGCGTGATGGACGGCGATCTGGACGGCTTCATCAACGCCTACCTCACCGCCGTGGCCACCGGCAACTGGGCCACAAAATAACAGCAAACGCCCAAAAAATTTACTGTTTTTTCCTTTGCCCTCACCCTTTGGACCATCTCCAAAGGGTGAGGGCGATTTTTTTCGGGGAATTGTTCGAAATTCCTTGACTTTTTAGCTTTTTGGTGTTAAAGTTTGAAAGCATTGAAGAGAGAAGAAATTGGAGGTCTGATGCAACTATGAAATTTGTACTCCTGATCCTTTACTTTGCCGTCATGGTGGGGATCGGCCTATACTGCCGGAAAAACGCCACCGACGTCAACGGCTTCGTCCTGGGCGGCCGGTCCGTGGGTCCCTGGCTCACCGCCTTTGCTTATGGCACGTCGTACTTTTCCGCCGTGGTCTTTGTGGGCTACGCCGGGCAGTTTGGCTGGAAATACGGTGTGGCCGCCACCTGGGCGGGCATCGGCAACGCCCTCATCGGCTCCCTGCTGGCCTGGGCCATTTTGGGCCGCCGGACCCGGATTATGACCCAGCACTTTGACTCGGCCACCATGCCCCAGTTCTTTGGCCAGCGGTTCCAGAGCAAGGGCTTGAAGATCGGGGCGTCCATCATCGTCTTTGTCTTCCTGATCCCCTACACGGCCTCTCTGTTTAACGGCCTGTCCCGTCTCTTCGGCATGGCCTTCCACATCGACTATACCGTCTGCATCATCCTCATGGGGGTGCTGACCGGCATTTATGTCATCGCCGGCGGCTACATGGCCACGGCCATCAACGACTTTATCCAGGGCTGCGTCATGCTGGTGGGCATCTGCGTCATCATCGCCGCCGTGCTGAATAGCCAGGGCGGCTTTATGGAAGCCCTGCGGGGCATGGCCCAGGTCACCGACGCCGAGGCCATGAACGGTGAGGTGCCCGGCATCTTCGCCTCCTTCTTCGGCCCCGACCCCATTAACCTGGTGGGTGTGGTGATCCTCACCAGTTTGGGCACCTGGGGCCTACCCCAGATGGTGCAGAAGTTTTACGCCATCAAGTCGGAGGACTCCATCCACAAGGGCACCATCATCTCCACCCTCTTTGCCTTTGTGGTGGCGGGCGGCTGCTACTTCCTGGGCGGCTTCGGCCGGCTGTTCTCCGACAAGATCGACATCGCCGCCGAAGGCTATGACTCCGTGATCCCCACCATGCTCTCGGGATTGCCGGAGCTCCTCATCGCCATCGTGGTGATTCTGGTGCTCTCTGCCTCCATGTCCACCCTGTCCTCCCTGGTCATTGCCTCTTCTTCGACCCTGACCATCGACCTGCTGAAGGACAACGTAATCAAAAATATGAGCGATAAGAAGTCCGTCTTTACCATGCGGTGCTTCATCGTGGTCTTCGTGGTGATCTCCATGGTCATCGCCATTGTCCAGTATAAGCAGTCCATCAGCTTCATCGCCCAGCTCATGGGTGTGTCTTGGGGCGCCCTGGCCGGTGCCTTCCTGGCTCCCTTCCTCTATGGCCTGTATTGGAAAAAGACCACCAAGGTGGCCTGTTGGGTCTCCTTCCTTTTCGGCGCGGGCATTATGATCCTGAACCTGGCCTGCAAGTCCGCCTTCCCCACCCTGCTCCAGTCCCCCATCAACTGCGGTGCTTTCGCTATGCTGGCCGGTCTGGTGATCGTGCCGGTGGTGAGCCTCTTTACCAAGAAGCCGGACGCCGCCTTGGTGGACGAGGCCTTCGCCTGCTATGACAAGAAAACACTTGTTTCTCAGAAAACATCTCTGAGTGACTAATCTCCCATCTTTCTTCGAAATCACCCCCGCCTCACGAGAAGGCGGGGGTGATTTCTCTTCCTGGTTCAAAATAAAATGGAAAGTATGCTTGACATTCCCCTCTGCTTGTGATATCTTATAGATGGAAAGCAAACTTTCCATCCCTCCCACGGCACTGGTTTGCCGAAAAATTTTTTCCTGAAAAACGGAAAGTTTCCTTTCCGTTTTAGAGAGGAGGTGCCTTTGAAAAACCGACTAGAAGCACTAAGAAAGGCCCAGGGGATCAGCCAGGAGGAGCTGGCCACCGCTTTGGAGGTCTCCCGGCAGACCATCGGCTCCCTGGAAAAGGGCAGATACAACCCATCGATCCTTTTGGCCTTTAAGATCGCCCGGTATTTTGATCGGGCCATTGAAGACATCTTTATCTACGAGGAGGAATCCCAATGAAAGAACGTAATTCCAACCTATTGCTCACCTTGCTGGGCGTCGCCCTGGTGGCCGTGGGCTTTTTCCTGCTGCGGGGCTATGGGGCCGCCCAGGGGCTGATGGCCGTTCTCCCCTTCCTCGCCATCGGCCTGGGCTGCGGGACCTTCGGCCACGGCATGGGTGCCCTTCTCAGCCGCAAGGCCCTGGCCGCCGACCCCGCCCTTCAAAAGCAGTTGGAAATCGACCAGCAGGACGAGCGAAACCAGGCCATCGCCAACCTGGCAAAAGGCAAGGCTTTTGACAAAATGATTTTTGTCTTCGGCGCCCTGATGGTCTCCTTCGCCCTGATGGGCGTTGACCTGGTGCCCCTCCTGCTGCTGGTCTTCGCCTATCTGCTGGTGGTGGGCTACAGCGTGTATTACCGGGTAAGGCTTGAGAAGGAAATGTGAGGCAACAGAAAAGGAGCGGCGGAGAGTCCGTCGCTCCTTTGTGCTGTCATCAATCAGCCCTTCTGCCCCAGGGCGAAGGCCACCTTGTTCAGCTCCAGAACCTTAGGGGGCACGTTGGCCTCCAGGGAGGCCTGCCAGGCCTCGGGGGGGATGTCCGGGAAGTAGTGGGACAGACGGCCCATGAGGACCATGTTCACCGCCTTGGAGGAGCCAGCCTGCTCGGCCAGGGCCAGGCAGTCCATGGCATCCACCTGGATGCCCTTGGCCTGCATTTTCTCCACCAGGTTTTCCGGGTATTTGGCCAAGCCCGCGATGACGGGCATGGGCTCCATCTGCTGGGTGTTGGTGACCACCCGGCCAGTGGGCTTCAGGTACTCGATCCAGCGGGCGGCCTCCAGCAGCTCAAAGGAGACGATAAAGTCCGCCTCCCCCTTGTCGATAATGGGGGAGTAGACCTTGTCCCCAAAGCGGACGTAGGTGACCACGCTGCCCCCCCGCTGGCTCATGCCGTGGACCTCGGAGACCTTTACGTCATAGCCCGCGTTCACCAGCAGATGGCCCAGCATTTTGGAGGCCAGCAGAGAGCCCTGGCCGCCCACGCCGACGATCATAATGTTCACAGTTTCCACTTCTGTTTCCTCCTTATCCTACGATCAGTGCGTCCCGGTGGCACATCTGCATACACACCTGGCAGCCGATGCACTGGGTCCGGTCGATCTCCACCTTGTCTCCCCGGAGACTGAGGGCGGGACAGCCGATCTTCATGCATAGGCTGCAGCCGTTGCACTTGTCGGCGTCCACCTTCAGGGGCGGGGCCTTGGGGACATCCTTGAGCATGACGCAGGGGCTGCGGGTGATGATCACCGAGGGGGCTTCCGCTGCCAGCTCCTCCTTGAGGACCTTGTCCATTTCCTTGAGCTGGTTGGGATCTGCCACCCGCACCCGCTCAAAGCCCACGGCCCGGCACAGGGCCTCCAGGTCGATCTTCCCCGCCGGCTCGCCCCGGAGGGTTTTGCCGGTGGTGGGGTTCTGCTGGTGGCCGGTCATGCCGGTGATGGAGTTATCCAGGATGATGACCGTGGAGTTACTGCGGTTATAGGCAATATCCGCGATACCGGTGATGCCCGAGTGGGCGAAGGTGGAGTCGCCGATCACCGCCACGCTGTGTTTCTCGTGCTTTTCCCCCCCGGCCAGGTTGAAGCCGTGGAGGCCCGAGCAGGAGGCGCCCATACAGATATTCAGGTCCATGGCGTTCAGAGGAGGCATGACCCCCAGGGTGTAGCAGCCGATGTCGCCGTAGACCATACACTTGTTTTTTGCCAGGGTGTAGAACACCCCCCGGTGGGGACATCCGGCGCACATGACGGGGGGCCGGCCGGGAATCTCATCCTCCAGGGTGAGGGTAGGCTTGGCTGCCTGGCCCAGACATTGGGCCACTACCCCCTGGGTCAGCTCGTTCACCATGGGAATCTTCTCCTTGCCGGTAACGGCCACGCCGATCTGGCGGCAGTGGTTTTCAATGATGGGCTCCAGCTCCTCCACCACTAGGACCTGATCCACCTGGGCGGCGAAGTCTCGGATCTTCTTTACCGGCATGGGCCAGGACAGGCCCAGCTTTAAGACGCAGGCTTTTTCCCCAAAGACCTCCCGGACATACTGATAGCTGGTGGAGGAGGTGATGATCCCCAGAGAGGTGTCCTCCCCCATTTCCAGGCGGTTCAGAGGGGTGGTCTCGGCCAGCTCGGTCATGGCGCGGGTGCGCTCCTCCACCCGGTAGTGGGCTTGCAGGGAGTTGGTGGTCATCATCACCCGCATGGGGTCTTTGACGTATTCTCTGGCGGGAACCTCCTGGCGGCTCCCCTTCTCCACAATGCTCTGGGAGTGGGAGATCCGGGTGCACATACGCAGGAGGATGGGGGTGCGGTATTCCTCCGAGAGGCGGAAGGCCTCTTTGGTGAAGGTCAGGGCCTCCTGGGAGTCCGATGGCTCCAGCATGGGGACCTTGGCGGCAATGGCGTAATGGCGGGAGTCCTGCTCGTTCTGAGAGGAGAACATCCCAGGGTCATCGGCCACGCAAATCACCAGCCCCGACTCCACCCCCTGGTAGGAGATAGTAAACAGGGGGTCGGCGGCCACGTTCAGGCCCACGTGCTTCATGCAGCAGGCGGCCCGCTTGCCACCCACAGCGGCCCCATGGGCCACCTCCAGGGCGACCTTTTCGTTGGGGGCCCACTCGCAGTAGATCTCCGGGTATTTGGCGGCCTCCTCGGTGATCTCGGTGCTGGGGGTGCCGGGGTAGCTGGAGATCACACAGCACCCCGCCTCGTAAAGTCCACGGGCAACGGCCTTGTTGCCCAGCATCAGTTCTTTCATTCTGTCCTCCGTGATTCGCTGTTGTCTGTCTCTGGCAGGGAGGCTTCTTTGGCCTGATCCACCCGCTCCATCACCTCTTCCATGGCGCCGGTGCCGTAGTTCAGCACCCGGTTGACCCGGCTGACGGTGGCGGAGCTGGCGCCGGTCTCGCTGAGAATGGCGGTATAGACCTTGCCCGCGTGGAGCATTTTGGCCACGTCAAACCGCTGTTCCATGGCACGGAGCTCGGTCACCGCGCACAGATCGTCGAAAAACCGGCAACATTCCTCCACGCTGTTCAGGGCCGCAATGTGCTCGTACAGGTCCAGGCTGCGCTCTTTTTTCTTTGCTCTTGGCATGCTCGCTCCCTCCTTGTTGTTTGAGCTGGGGACTCAGCCGCGGTTCTGTTGGGCCACCAGGTGATCCGCGCCGTACCGCTTCCGCAGGGCGGGCTTTTCGATCTTGCCCGTGGCGTTGCGGGGGATCTCGGCGAAGATGATCTTCCGGGGCCGCTTGTACCGGGGCAGGTCCAGGCAGAAGGTGTTGATCTCCTCCTCGGTGCAGGTGACGCCCTCCTTGACCTCAATCACAGCGCCGCAGATCTCGCCCAGGCGCTTGTCGGGCAGGCCGATGACGGCCACGTCCTTGATCTTGTCGTTGGCCCGGAGGAAGTCCTCAATCTGGACGGGATAGATGTTCTCGCCGCCGCTGACCACCACGTCCTTCTTCCGGTCCACCAGGAAGTAGAAGCCATCCTTGTCCTGCATGGCCATGTCGCCGGTGTAGAGCCAGCCGTCCTTCAAAACCTCGGCGGTGGCCTCGGGGTTGTTGTAATAGCAGGTCATGACGCCGGGGCCCTTGACGCAGAGCTCGCCCACTTCCCCCTGGGGGACCGGCTGGCCCTGCTCGTCCACCACCTTGACCTCCCAGCGGTAGCCGGGGATGCCGATGGCGCCCACCTTGTGGATGTTTTCCATGCCCAGGTGGACACAGCCCGGGCCGGTGGACTCCGACAGGCCGTAGTTGGTGTCGTACTGGTGGTTGGGGAAGTATTCCTTCCACCGGCGGATCAGGGAGGGGGGCACCGGCTGGGCGCCGATGTGCATCAGCTTCCACTGGTCCAGCTTGTAATCAGACAGCTTCACATCCCCCCGGTCCAGGGCGTCCAGAATCTCCTGGGCCCAGGGCACCAGCAGCCAGACCAGGGTGCACTGCTCGTCGGAAATGGCCTTCAGGATGATCTCCGGGGTGGTTCCCTTCAGCAGCACTGCCTTGCCCCCGGCAAAGAGGCTGCCCATCCAGTGAAACTTGGCGCCGGTGTGGTACAGGGGCGGGATGCACAGGAACACGTCGTCGTGGTCGATGCGGTGGTGCTTCTGCTCCATCTCCGCTGCCTGGGTCAGGCTCCGGTGCTTGTGGAGGATGGCCTTGGGGAAGCCGGTGGTGCCGGAGGAGAAGTAGATGGCGCCGTCATCGTCGTCGGTAATCAGCACCTGGGGCGGGGCGGAGGAGCAGTCAGCGGAAAGCTCCCGGTAGCTCTCAGCAAAGGTGGGGCAGTTGTCCCCCACGTAAATGAGCAGGCGGCCCTTGCTGAGCTTGTCCGCGATGCTCTCAATGCGCCCGATAAACTCCGGACCAAAGACCAGCACCTGGACCTCGGCCAGGTCTGCGCAGTACTGGATCTCGTCAGCGGAGTAGCGGAAGTTGAAGGGCACCGCCAGCGCACCGGTCTTTAAAATGCCAAAGTAGATGGGCAGCCATTCCAGACAGTTGTACATGAGGATGGCCACCTTATCCCCCTTCTTCACGCCCCGGGAGATGAGCATGTTGGCAAAACGGTTGGCTTTTTCGTTGAACACGTTCCAGGTGATCTCCCGGCGGTAGGGCTCGTCGGTGGTGGGCTGGATCAGGTCATAGTCCTTCCAGGTCATTCGGCGGGTGTCCTTCATCTCCGGGTTCAGCTCGACCAGGGCGGTCTCATTGCCATAGAGTTTTACATTGCGTTCCAAAAAATCAATGACAGGCATGTGTGACAATCCTTTCTTACCCTGTTGAATGGCGATATCTTTTATGGACAAAAAGCGGAACTTTACAGCTTTAAACATTCAGGGTATCAGATATACTGTAGCACGGTCCTGATAGAAAGTCAAGGAAAACGCCCTTTTCTTTCCTTTTCGACAATTGATCCAAAAAAGTGCCCCCGGCCAAACGGTACGGGGGCACAGGCCGGGTCAGATCCCAGCGGTCTTTTCCAGGTTTTTCAGCAGGGCTTCGCACTCCTTGGCCACGTCCGCCAGAGCGCCCTCTTCAAAGGGAGAGCGCAGGCCAGCCTCCCGGAGCAGGTCGGTAAAGACCTTCTCGCCGCCCTGGGAGAGGAAGCGGACATACCGGCGGAAGGCGTCGTCGTAGTCCTTCCGGGACTCCAGCAGGAACTGCAGGGCCGCCGTCTGGGCCAGGCAGTAGTCAATATAGTAGAAGGGAGTCTCGTAGATGTGCATCTGGTACTGCCAGCGGGTCCCCTCCTCCAGATAGGGAACCCCGTCAAAGCAGATATGGGGACGGAACTCCGCCTCCAGACGCCGCCAGGCGGCCTTGCGCTCCTCGGGGGTCCAGTCGGGGTTCTCATAGACCTGGCGCTGGAAGTCGTCCACGATGGTGCCGTAGGGCAGGAAGGACAGAGCGTCCAGCAGGTGCATGAATTTGTACCGCTCCGCGTCCTCCCCGAAGAAGTGCTCCATATAGGGCCAGGCGAAAAACTCCATGCTCATGGAGTGGGTCTCCGCCGTTTCCATGCCGCCCACATTCAGCTCCACCACATACTTGTTGTTGGCGGTCTTATAATCGGCAAAGGCGTGGCCGGCCTCGTGGGTCACCACGTCCACATCGCCAGAGGTGCCGTTGAAGTTTGCCAGGATGAAGGGCTGGTGGTAGGCCATGAAGCTGGTGCAGTAGCCGCCGCCCCACTTGTTCTTCCGGGATTCCACATCGAAGGCGTCGGTCTCCAGCATAAAGTCGAAGAACTCCCCGGTCTCCTGGCTCATGCTGTGATACATGGCCTGGGCGGCGGAAAAAATCTCCTCCTTGCCGCCCTTGGGGGCAGGGTCGCCCTGGGGGAAGATCAGGTCGTAGTCGTAGACCATCAGCCGGTCCACCCCCAGCCGCTTGCCCACTTCGGTGCGCAGGCGGGAGACCACGGGAACAATATCCCGGCGGATATTGTCCCGGAAGCACTTGACCTCTTCCGGGCCGTAGCACAGGCGGCCCATCCGGTGGTAGCCCAGCTCCACGAAGTTCTGGTAGCCCATCTTTTTGGCCATCCGGTCCCGCACATGGACCATCTGGTCAAAGATGGTGTCCAGCTCCTGGCTGTGGGCCTGGAGGGTCTTGCCCAGGACCTCATAGGCCTCCTTCCGGGTGGCCCGGTCGGGAGACTTGGCGTACTTCATCAGCATGGGCCGGGGGAGCTTTTCCCCCCGGAACTCAAACTCCATGCCCGCCATCAGCTGGGAGTACTGGCTGACCAGCTTGTTCTCCTCCACCAGGTCGGGGACGATCTCCGGGGACATGGATTTCAGCTCCACCTCGAAGGAGTGGAACACCAGGGGGATGATCCGGCCGCTCTCCTCCATCTCCCGGCGGAAGGGGGTCTCCAGCATGGCCTTGGTGTATTCCAGCATATAGTTCTGGGCCTGGGGACCCACCTCGTCGTAGTAGTCCTTTTCCGCCAGGTAGAACTCGTCGGCAGTGTTGATGCTGTAGCGCATATAGGACAGGGCCTGGGCGGTTTCCAGGCGGATATACAGATCGTTGCACCGGTTCCGGGCGTCCATGACCTCCTGGGCGGAGGAAGCATTCTTCACCTGGGCAATGATCTTCTGGATCTCTGCGGCAAATTCCTCGATGGACAACCGCTCATACTTTAATTCAGATACTTTCATGTTGTTTCCTTTCTTACCCCTTGGCAAAGGGCAGGTCCCGGAGGGCAGGACGGCCGTGGAGGGTCTCCGCCGTTTTCACCGCCCGGATGATGGCCTCTTCCACCGCCCGGGCCGCCAGAATACCCACGGCGTCCGGGTCGGCGGGCACCGCCCCGTGGCACATGGCAAACATGCAGTCTCCGTCAAAGGTGGCGTTGGCCGGGCGGACCGCCCGGGCGATGCCGTTCTGAGCCACCGCCGCCAGCTTGGCGGCCTGGCTCTTGTTCAGGGCCGCGTTGGTCACCACGCAGCCGATGACAGTGTTTTCCCCCACGAACTTGCCGCTGAAAATGTCCTTCTGCCGCTGGCTGTTGGCCAGAAGCACGGATTCGCTGCCGGCAAAGCCGGTGTTTTCCTGGTTGCGGGCGCCGGCGATGATCTTTCCCTGCTCCAGCACGTCTCCCATGGCGTTGCAGGCCACCACGGCCCCCACCATCAGGTTGTCCTGCCGGTAGGCGCAGGCGCCGATGCCCCCTTTCATGGAAAACTGAGGGCCGCAGATTTTGCCCACGGTGCAGCCGGCCCCGGCGCCGAAGTTCCCCTCCTGGAAGGGTCCCCCCTCCAGGGCCTTTTCACAGGCGGCGTAGCCCATAGCCCCATCCGGCCGGGCGTCCGGGCTTCCGAATTTCAGGTCAAAGAGGATGGCGGCGCAGACGTTGGGGACCACCGTCACCATTACGTCCCGGCCGATGCCTTCCTCCTCCAGCTTCCGCATGACGCCTCCGGCGGCGTCCAGACCGAAGGCGCTGCCCCCGGCAAGGACCACGCTGTGGACCACCTGACGGTTGCAGGTGGGGGCCAGGGCGTCCGTGTCCCGGGTGCCCGGGGAGCCGCCCCGCACGTCCACGCCGGTGACCGCCCCCTCCGGGCAGAGGATCACTGTGCAGCCGGTGCCCCCCTCCAGGTCCTGGACCTGGCCGAAGCGGAAGCCGGGAATCTGGTGTATCGCTATCTTTTCCATTTTCTTCTCCAAACATGCGGGGGCTTACTGCTCCTCCTGCTGGCCCATGCGGACCAGGGCCTCGCCCACGGTGAAGATGTTCCCTGCGCCCACCGTGAGGATCAGGTCCCCGGGCCGGGCGATGCGGTAAAGCCAGTTGGTCAGCTCCGCGAAGGAGGGGGCCACCAGCGCCCCGGGAATGGCGTTTGCCAGGTCCTGGGAGGAGATGCCCACGTCGTTCTTCTCCCGGGCGGCATAGATCTCCGCCAGGAAGGTCACGTCCGGCCGCTTCAGCACCGACGCAAACTCGTTGAACAGGGCCTTGGTCCGGGTATAGGTATGGGGCTGGAAGGCGCAGATTACCCGCTTGTAGTCCAGGCTCATGGCCATGTCCAGCAGGGCGGTGAGTTCTCCGGGGTGATGGGCGTAGTCGTCATAGACGGCGGCTCCCTTCACCTTGCCCTTGTACTCAAACCGCCGGCCGGCGCCCCGGTAATCCCCCAGGCCCCGGGCAATGGCCTCGCCGGAAATGCCCAGCACCAGGGCGGCGGAGGCGGCGGCAATGGCGTTTTTCACATTGTGCACGCCGGGCACCTGGAGGGTGATGCGAGCGGCCTTCTCCCCGTTACGCACCAGGTCAAAGGTGGGAAAGCCCCGGTTCCAGACCAGGTTCTCCGCGTGGAAGTCGCCCTTGTCCAGGCCGAAGGTGAGCACGCCCTCCTTCCCCTCCAGGGCAGTCATGGTGTTGGCGTCCTCGCAGTTGGCCAGAACGGTGCCTCCGGGGGGCACCAGGTCCGCAAAGGCCCGGAAGGAGTGCTCCACGTCCTCCAAGTCCTTGAAAAAGTCCAGATGGTCAGCCTCGATATTCAGGATCACTGCCACGGTGGGATAGAAGGACAGGAAGGAGTTGCAGTATTCGCAGGACTCCAGAATGATGGTCTCTCCCTTCCCCACCCGGTGGCCGGTGCCCAGCAGGGGCAGGGTGCCGCCGATCATCACCGTGGGGTCAACCCGGGCCGCCATGGCGATGTGGGTGCACATGGAGGTGGTGGTAGTCTTGCCGTGGGTGCCGGAGATGCACAGGGCGTTCTTATACCGGCGCATGATGGAGCCCCAGGCCTGGGCCCGCTCGAACACCGGGATGCCCTGGGCCTTGGCCGCGGCAATCTCCGGGTTGCTGTCGTGGACGGCAGCGGTGCGGATCACCAGGTCCTTGCCCTCCACGCTCTCAGGCAGATGGCCGATGGTCACGGGAATACCCAGGGAGCGCAGATGCTCCACCGACTCGCTGTCTTTCATATCAGAACCGGTGATGATGAGGCCCTCGCCGTGGAGGACCTCCGCCAAAGGGGACATGGACACGCCGCCAATCCCCACCAAATGCGCCCGCTTGCCGGGCACAATATAATCATGGATTCGATCGATTGCCATTGGGTTTACACACCTTTTTCATTCAGCTATAATAATGTTTGCTGAATAAACCGTTTTCGGTTTATTCGCGCGGCGTCAGCCACGCAATTCCATAAAAACGGCTTCTTTGAGCCGTTTTTATGGAATTCAGCCATTGTTACAATGCGTATTTCCACTGGAGCGCCGCGGTGCTCCAGTGGAAGGTGCAAGATTTTTGGACCATTTAGTCCAAAAATCTTGCACTTGAACAAAGCCAATGAGCTTTGAAAGCCTTGGCCTTCAAGGCTTTCGGCTTTGTTCAATACGCATTATAATAGGAGTGCAGAAAAATTCCGCATTCTTGGGTTCGCAATTCAATGTTTTATTATAATCCAATTCCTGGTCCATTGGCAAGCCTTTCTGTGCTCTTTTATCTGAAAAAGAAGGAGGCCCTTTCATGAAGCTTTTCGGCGCCCGGAGCTGCCCCTGGCAGGCTCTGCTGGCCTATGTTTTGAAAGCCGAATACGGCCTTTCTCCCCTGCCGGAAATCGCCCGGACGCCCCAGGGAAAGCCCCACTTTCCCGACCGGCCCGACCTGCACTTCAGCGTCAGCCACACCGGGGACTTGGTGCTCTGCGCCGTGTCCGCCTGCCCTGTGGGGACTGACATAGAGACCATCCGCCCCCGCCGGGATTCCCTGCCCCGGTACGCGCTGACGGAGGAAGAGCAGCGGGGCTGGCAGGCCCTGGGGGGAGACTGGCCGGCTTTCTATACCCTCTGGACCCGGAAGGAGGCCTGGTGCAAGTACACCGGCCAGGGTCTGCGCGCTCTTTGGGGCCAGACGCCCCCCAAGGAAGGTCTGTGCTGGGGACAGTACGCCGGGGACGGCTGGCGGGCCGCCGTGTGCGGCCAGGAACAGCCCCCGGAGACCATTTGCTGGCTGGAGAAAGGAGACTTGCCATGAAACTGACCCAGGACTTTTACAACCGGGACACCCGCCTGGTGGCCCGGGAGCTTTTGGGCAAGTATCTGGTGCGGGTGCAGGAGGGCGTCCCCCTAGCGGTACGCATCTGCGAGACGGAAGCCTACATCGGCCGGATGGACAAGGCCTGCCACGCCTACAACTACCGGCGGACCCAGCGGACGGAAACCCTGTTCGCCCCGCCGGGCACCGCGTATATTTACTTAATCTATGGTATGTATCACTGCCTGAACTTTGTCACCGAGCCGGAGGGAGAACCCTGCGCCGTCCTCATCCGGGGCGGGCAGGCCCGGGGAAATCTGTCTCTGCTCACTCGCAGCCGGTACGGGAAACCGCCGGAGCAGCTCACCGCCTACCAGAAGAAAAACTTTCTCAACGGGCCGGGAAAGCTCTGCAAGGCCCTGGCCCTGACCCGGGCGGAAAACGGCTGCTCCCTGCTGGGAGAGGAGCTGTTCGTCTGTGATGCCCTGGAGGACATCGGCCTGACCACGCCTGCGGAGGACAAGCTGCCTTTGGACATCCGCACCAGCTCGCGCATCGGCATTGACTACGCGGAGGAGGCGGTTCACTTCCCCTGGCGGTATTTTCTCCCGGAGACCGCCCTTCCAAACAAAAAACGCAGATAAAGAAACGCCGGCGGCTTTGCTCTTTCGCAAGGCCGCCGGCGTTTGCCCTTTTCCGGGGGGTTATCCATTGGGCTGCTCCATTCCTTCCCGCAGCTTTTCCAGCGCCTTTTTCTCCAGGCGAGATACTTCCCGCCGCGGGTATTGTAAGCGTCCGTTCCTAAAAATTCGCTTCCTGTTCCCGGAAGCGGAATTTGAGGATAATCTGTTTGTCTTTGGTCAACTCGATTCGTTCTATAAGCGTGACCAGAAATTCCCGGCTGGTGCAGGCGCTGCCGATGAATTGCTGAACCAGAAGGTCTGCTGCATCCACTTCCTTCGCAGGGGAGACCCTTCGGCGTTCTAACTCCGCGCATTTTTCCTCCAGCCCATTGCGCTCCAGCTGGACGCTTCGGTAAATACGCGCAAAATCCGCTTCAGCCAGCAGGCCGCTCAGGCGGTCCCTGTACATCTGGTCCAGGTTGGCGGTCAAGCGGTCAATCCTGCTTTGGATTGCCTGGATCTCCCGCTCCGATGGATTCTCTTTCCGGGCCTGCTCCACCGCTTCCCGGGCGATGGGAAGCAGATGGGCAGGATTCAGGCAGGCTTCGCAGACCTCCTGCACCCTGGATAGAACAGCGTCGGTGACGGTTTTCTCCTTGATGGTGTGGCTGGTGCACGCCCCTGCCTTGGTGAACCGCTGATAGGTGCGGCAGACGAAATACAGCACATCCTCCCCAGCGGCGTTTTTGCGGTTGAGCACCCCCAGGGGACGGCCGCACTCGCGGCAGAAGATCAGGCCCTTCAGCAAGAAATCATAGGTCCGGCTCCGGGTGTGCCGGCGGCTGCTCACCAGCAGGCCGACTTGCTGGAAGGTCTCCTTGTCAACCAGCGGCTGGTGGGTACCCTCCACCACCACCCAGTTTTCCCGGGGCTGCTTCCGGCACTTCTTGGATTTGTAGCTGATCTTCACGCTGCGGCCCTGGACCATGTTTCCAATGTAGGTTTCGTTCTGCAGCAGCTCGGAGATCCGCTCGCTGGACCACAGCCCAGTGTAAGGACCGGGATGGGCAACCGGCAAACCCGCATAGGCGGCCGGGGTTGGAACCCCTTCCGCGTTCAGCCGGGCCGCGATCTGGCGGCAGCTCATGCCCTCCAGGGCCAGGGCGAAAATTCGGCGGACCGTTGGGGCTGCCCCCTCGTCGATGACGATTTTGTTCTTCTCCGTGGGGTGCATTTTGTAGCCATAGACCGGCTTGCCGCCGATGAACTGGCCTTTCCGCTGCTTATCCCCCTTGACGCTCCTGATCTTCTTGGAGATGTCCTTGGCGTACATGTCGTTCATAATGGCCCGGAAGGGGGTGATGTCGTTGGCGGTGGACTCAACGCCTGTGTCAATGCCGTCCAGCAGGGAGATGTATCGCACCCCCTTTTCCGGAAAGTACCGCTCCATGTAGTGGCCGGTCATGATGTAGTCACGGCCCAGGCGGGAGAGGTCCTTGGTGATGACCAGGTTCACCTTCCCCGCCTCAATGTCCCCGATCATCCGCTGAAAGGCCGGGCGGTCGAAGCTGGTGCCGCTCCAGCCGTCGTCCACATAGGTATCGTACACGGAAAGTCCCTGCTGCTGGACAAATTCGTTCAGCAGGGACTGCTGGTTGGTGACGCTCTGGGAGGGGCCTTCGTTTTCGTCCTCCTTCGACAATCGGATGTACAGCGCCGCCCGGTACGCCCCGGGGTTTTCTATTTCAAAGTACATTCCTGCTCTCCGGAAAAGGGCGGCCATTCCCCAAGAGTTTCATGCATGGCAAGCATGCGGGCCAGATAGAGCCGGAAGGACGCCTGGATGAGGGTTTCCAGGCTCTCCTCCACTTCGGCATACACACAGTGCACGGTTGGCAGTTCCTTTTTCATACGCGCTACCTCCTTGATGCATCCTATGAAAAAGCATCCTGCATCTTGCCTGTACCATGAACCGCCGTTTGTGTAAATTTTTTATAAATTCTCCCCGAAAATCTTGCGCTGTTTTTTTAGCGGGAGTAAAATTCCGGTATACTTATACAGAGACACAACAGTGACAGCGGAGAACAGCATGAGCTACATTACCTTTGAACAAGTAAAAAAGACCTATCAGATGGGAGAAGTGACCATCCATGCCGTGGACGGAGTGGACTTCTCCATTGAAAAAGGAGAATTTGCCATCATCGTGGGGCCCTCCGGCGCAGGCAAGACCACGGTGCTCAACATGCTGGGGGGCATGGACGCCTGCTCCGGGGGCACCATTATGGTGGACGGCACCCGGGTCAGCGACTTTAACGCCAGGCAGCTCACCGGCTACCGCCGGCATGACATCGGCTTTGTCTTTCAGTTCTACAACTTGGTGCAGAACCTGACCGCCCTGGAAAACGTGGAGCTGGCCGCCCAGATCTGCGACGACCCCCTGGACGCCCGGAAGGTGCTCAAACAGGTGGGGCTGGGCCACCGGCTGAACAACTTCCCGGCCCAGCTCTCCGGCGGCGAGCAGCAGCGGGTGGCCATCGCCCGGGCCCTGGCCAAGAACCCGAAGCTGCTGCTGTGCGACGAGCCCACCGGCGCCCTGGACTATGTGACCGGCAAGCAGATTTTAAAGCTGCTCCAGGACACCTGCCGGCAGGAGGGCATGACCGTGGTGGTCATCACCCACAACACTGCCCTGACCCCCATGGCGGACCGGGTCATCCACATCAAGAGCGGAAAGGTTGAGAGCACACAGCTCAACAGGCATCCCACGCCGGTGGAGGAAATCGAATGGTGAAGCGGAAAAATCGCCTGACCACCGACGCAGTCCGGGAGGTCAAAAATACCTTCAGCCGGTTTTTGTCCATTCTGGTGCTGTCCGCCCTGGCGGTGGCCTTTCTCTCCGGCCTGCGGGCCACGGCCCCTGACATGAAATACACCGCGGACAATTACTTCGACCGCACCCACATGATGGACGGCTACGCCATCTCCACCCTGGGCATCACCGACGAGGATCTGGAAGCCCTGGCTGCGGCGGAGGGCGTGGAGGCGGTGGAAGGGGTGCGCACGGTGGACGTAACCGCCACCGACCGCATCGTCAGCATCCGCTCCATACCGGAGAAGCTGAACCTGCTGGAGGTGGAGAAGGGCCGCCTGCCCCAGACGGCAGACGAGTGCGTCACCGACCATCTCCTTCTGGCCGAGCTGGGGCTGGAGATCGGCGACACCCTCACCGTCACCCTGGAGGAGGACGACGAGGACGCCCTGGCCCGCACCGCCTACACTGTGGTGGGTACCGTCATCTGTCCCCTGTACGCGGGCACCGACCGGGGCACCACCTCCCTGGGAGACGGCTCCCTGGACGGCATTGTGTTCGTGCCGGCGGAAAACTTTACAGCAGATTACTACTCCATCGCCTATCTGACCGGCACCGGTCTGGCAACCATGGACAGCTACAGCGACAAGTACGACGACGCGGCGGAGGCCCTGCTGGACCAGCTGGAATCCCTGGGGGATCAGCGGGCTCAGCTGCGCTATGACCAGGTGGTGGGCGACGCCCAAGTGGAGCTGGATGACGCTCAGGCAGAGCTGGACGATGCCCGGACCGAGGCGGAAACCCAGCTGGCGGACGCCCAGGCAGAGCTGAAGGACGCCCGGGCCCAGCTGGACAAGGGCTGGCGGGACTACAAAAACGGCCAGACCACCCTGACCCAGGAGATAAACAGCGGCCGCGCGGAGCTGAGCAGCGCAGCCCAAACCCTGAACAACGCCCAGGCGGACTATGACGCCGGCCTGGCTCAGTATAACGACGGTCTGGTCCAGTACAACGCCGGGCTGGAAGAGTATGAGGCGGGGCTTGCTCAGTATGAGCAGAGCGCCGCGCCTCTGGAGGCCCAGCAGGCGGAGCTGGACGAAGCCTACGCTCAGTACGAGGCCGCCTTAGCCCCATATGTGGGCACCCCCTATTACGACGAAGTTTTGGCCCAGATGGCACCCCAGAAGGCACAGTTGGACGAGGCCCAGGCACAGCTGGACGCCGGCCGCCAGCAGCTAAATGAGAGCAAGGCTCAGCTGGACGCCGCAAAAGCGGAACTGGACGCCTCCAAGGCAGAGCTGGATGAGGTCCGGGCCCAGCTGGACGAGGCCCAGGCCTCCATCACCAGCGGCTGGGCAGACTACAACAGCGGCACCGCCAAGCTGAACAAAGCCGAAAAAGAGGGCCGCGCGGAGCTGGCAAGCGCCCTGTCTGAGCTCCAGCAGGGCGAGGTAGACTACACCAGCGGCCAAGCGGACTACCAGGAGGGCAAGGCAGAGGCAGATCAGGAGATCGCCGACGCTCAGGCCAAGCTGGACGACGCCCGGGCTCAGGTGGACGAAATCGACGAATGTGAGTGGTATGTGCTGGGCCGCAGCACGAACAGCGGCTTTGTGGGCTACTCCCAGGACTCGGACCGGGTGAGCAACCTGGCCAGTATCTTCCCTGTCATCTTCTTCCTGGTGGCGGCCCTGGCCTGTCTCACCACCATGACCCGCATGGTGGAGGAGCAGCGCACCCAGATCGGCGCACTGAAGGCCCTGGGCTTTTCCCGGCTGGCCATCTCCAAAAAATATCTGGGCTACGCCTTTTTCGCCAGTCTCAGCGGCGGTCTTCTGGGCCTGATCGTGGGCTGCACCCTCATCCCCATGGTGATCGCCAACGCCTTCCGCATCATGTATGACATCCCCGGCCTGGAGCTGAAGCCTCAACCGGGACTGTGCGTGGCGGCGGTGGCGGCGGCAGTGCTGTGCACCACCGGGGCTGCCCTGTGGGCCTGCCTGTCTACCCTGATGGACACCCCAGCCAACCTGATGCGCCCCAAGGCTCCCAAGGCGGGCCGCCGGGTATTTCTGGAGCATATTAGGCCCCTCTGGAGCCGCCTGTCCTTCACCTGGAAGGTGACCATGCGCAACCTGTTCCGCTACCAGAAGCGGTTCTGGATGACCGTCATCGGCATCGGCGGCTGCACGGCCCTGATCGTCACCGGCTTCGGCCTTCACGACTCCATCTTCGCCATTCTGGATAAGCAGTTTGACGAGGTGTCGGTCTACGACGCCACCGTGGGGCTGGACGCCCACATCACCGACGAGGAAATGGACAAGGTGACCTTCTATTTGGACAGCAATGAGAACGTAGACCGCTGGCTGTCCTGCCGTCAAATCACGGCAGACGCCTCCGCCGGGGATCTGACCAACACCGCGTATATCTTCGCCGTGGAGGATCAGGAGGCCTTCCGCCAGCTCATTGACCTGCGGGAGCGCAAGAGCGGCAACCATATAGAGATTTCCTCTGACGGCGTGGTCATCACGGAGAAGCTGTCCGAGCTGCTGGATCTGCAGGTGGGAGACACCATCACCCTGGAAGGAGACCGGCGGGTGGACGCCACCGTTATCGCCATTGCGGAAAACTATGTCCACCACTATGTGTATATGACGGAGGACTTCTACGAGGCGCTGTTCCGGGAGCCGGCGGAGGAAAACGTGATCCTGCTGGCCTACGGGGACGGGGTGGATGCCGGGGCTCAGGACAACACCTCGGTGGCTCTTATGAAACTGGACGGGGTCAGCTCCTACTCCAACATCGGCACCATCCGGGAGTCCTTTACCGACAGCATGAGCGCCATTGACTACGCAGTGATTATCATCATCGCGGCGGCGGCGGCGCTGGCCTTTGTGGTGCTGTATAACCTGACCAACATCAACATCACCGAGCGGGTGCGGGAGCTGGCAACCCTGAAGGTGCTGGGCTTCTACGACCGGGAGATTTCCGCCTATGTCTACCGGGAGAACATCTTCCTGACCATCTTCGGCATCCTCCTGGGCCTGGTGATGGGCCGGTTCCTCCACGCCTGGCTGGTGCTGACGGTGGAGATCGACATGGTGATGTTCGGCCGCACCGCGCCGGCTTACGCCTACCTGCTGGCGGCGGCCCTCACCGCGCTGTTCTCCGTGATCGTCAACGTGGCGGCCCACTTCCGCCTGAAGAAGGTGGACATGGTGGAGAGCCTCAAGACAACAGAATAACCCGGACATAAAAAACGCCCGGAACGTCTTAAACCACAAGACGTTCCGGGCCTTTGTTTTTTCTTACAGGGCCTCAAAGATTTCCGCGCCCCTGGTCCGAATCCACCGCAGAAGAAGGGCCGACAGGACTGCCAGCAGCACAGCGGCGCAGAGCAGGTAGGTCAGAGGGCCCAGGAGCCTTGCCACCAGATAGTACAGCCCCGCCAGGGCCGCAACCAGCACCCAGCCGCCGAACAGGGCGATCATCACGCCCATGCTCTGCTTGATGGGAATGATCTCGCTGGTCCAGTTCAGGTTGGGCATGTTCAGGTTGAGAAACAGCCCGAAAGCCGCCGTCAGCACCACAAAGGCCGCCGCCGTCACCGGAATCAGGATGGCAAAGCCCAGCGTCGGCTTCAGCACCCATTCCACAGCCGCCACCAGGACCAGCGTGGGCACCAGGGTGAGGATCAAGTGGAGCTTCAGCTTGGCCATCAGCACCTGCTCCCCGGACACCGGGAACACCTGCACCAGCCACAGGTTCTTCCCCTCCAGAGAAACCGACGGCGCGGAGATATCATTCATGGAGGCAAGCAGGCAAACCGCCCCCGCCGCAAGGAGGAAAACCAGCTCCGTCTGCCCGGCAAAGATGCCGGACACCATCTCCCGGAGCATGGTCTGTTTCCACAGCAGCGCCACAGCGGAGGCCAGCATGATGACAATGCCCAGGCCGCAGTTGAGCATGTAGTTGGAGCTTCCCAGGAAGCGGCGCAGCTCCTTGTACAGCAGCGCCCGGCTCACCGGACGCACCGCCGCCCGCTTCTCCTTGTACTTCGTTTTGGCGGCGCCGCGGTTTGCCGTGGCAATCTTCAGAAAGCTCCGGGACAGCACCAAGTAGACGATGGCAAACACCACGGCGGCTATGGCCGTGAAAATCACCATGGAGAGCACGTTCCCTTCCGCCGCAAGGCCCATGTGGTACAGGGGATAGAGGATGCTCCGGGCCTTGGCGCTGACCGCCTGGGGATTGGCAAGGATCGTCTGAAGGATGGTGTAGGCGTGCCCATAGCAAT
>JALERU010000070.1 GCA_022764045.1 Clostridiales bacterium
GCGCACATTTACAGATCATTCATCCGTCATCACAAGATGCTGGGGGTTCGAATTGCAAAACGGAAAATCGAGCCTCAAAAGCCCGCAAACCCTTGCGACACAAGACTTTGCTCCTGCATCTTTTCTGTCAACACCCGACAAGAAAGCCCTTGAACTGCAATGGTTCAAGGGCTTCTTGCTGTTTTATTGGCAAAAAGGACAGATGAAATGGATGCGCGGTGGATGAAATTCTCTAAAATAGCAGGTCCAGGTGGAATTTCTGTTTCAAAATTCGCCAAGCTCTGCTATAATAGCCCCGAGAGGGGAAGGCTGCGACAGGGAAGCAAGCAGGGTGCCTGGGACATTGGATATCCCAAGAGCGCGTCCTGCTACGGAAAAAGTCTGGGGGCTGACGGATGAATATAAATTATGAAAACAATATTTATATCATAGACGGCGAATTTCGCCTGGTGGAATTTGACAAGGCGGTGGCAGACTGCTATCCGGGCATCCAGGTTGGCGACCTGTGCTACCGGGCCATCATGAAACAGGATCTCCCCTGTCCCCACTGCCCCATCGCGGACGACTCGGCCAACGCCTCCGTCATCTATCATGACTCGTTCTATGACGGGTTTGTGAAGGCCACCTTTTGCGAGCTGACCGGGGGGAAATACTGCGTCATACGCCACAAGGTGGGCGTGGAGAGCGAACAGATGAAGCGGCAGATCGAGCGCTCCATCGGCTTCTTCGATGCCTACAGCCATGTCTTTGTGTCCACCTATTATGTGGAGTTTTCCTCGCAAACCTATTCGGTGTTCATCCGCGAAAAAATGTTTGACGAGCGCTTCAGCGGGGACAACAAATGGGAGAACTTTGACGACTATATCCGCAACTTTATCCACGAGGATGACCGGGAAAAGCTCTTTCAAGCCAGCCGGATCGAGACCATGCGGGCACGGCTGCGAAAGGAGAACCGATACTCGGTGGTGGTGCGGGAACTTTCGGTGGAAGGCATGCGCTGGCTTCGCTTCGAGGTGCATCGCGGCATGGACGATGACCACGCGACGGTGAGCTTCATGGACGTCTCCGAGGAGCGAGAGACGAAAATCAAGCTGGAGCAGATGGACATCGTCAAAGCCCTCAGCCGCGATTTTACGGAAATTACCCAGATCGATTTGGAAAACAACACCTCCATCGCCTTCAAAGTCCGTGGCGAGATGGTCGATTATGACAATCGGATTGCCCGCAAATATGATAAAACATGGTCGGATTTTATCGAACACTACGTGCATCCAGAGGATCGGGAAGGGCTGCTGGAGCAGGTTTCCGCGCCGGCCCTTGAGAACGCGCTGAAAGAGGGGGACACCCTGGTGGTCCCCTTCCGGGTGGTGCTGGAGGGCGAAATCCTTCACTGCCAGGCGAAGTATGTCTTGGCGGGCAGCGACAGGAAGCATCTGATTATGGGAATTCGCAACGCCGACGCGGAGGTCAAGGCGGAGGAGGAGAGAAGAAAGCTCCTGCAGGACGCCCTGGCCGCCGCGGAGCACGCCAACCGGGCCAAGACCACCTTCCTCAACAACATGTCCCACGACATCCGCACCCCCATGAACGCCATCATCGGCTTTACCGCCCTTGCCGCGGCGCACATTGACAACCCAAAACAGGTGGCGGACTACCTGAAAAAGATCTCGGTGTCCAGCGAACACCTGCTCTCCCTGATTAACGACGTTTTGGACATGAGCCGGATTGAAAGCGGCATGGTCAAGATTGAGAAAAAGAACGTCCACCTTCCAGACGTTCTCCACGATCTGAAAACCATCATTCAGTCCAACGTAAACGCCAAGCAGCTTGAGCTCTTCATCGACACCGTGGATGTGGTCCACGAGGACATCATCTGCGACAAGCTGCGGCTGAACCAGATCCTGCTCAATCTCATCAGCAACGCCGTGAAGTTCACCAAGCCCGGCGGTATGCTCAGCATCCGCGTGATCGAAAAGGCCACCGCCCCCAAGGGGTACGCCAGCTACCTCTTCCGGGTGAAGGATTCCGGCATCGGCATGAGCAAAGAATTTCAGAAGCACATCTTCGAGCCCTTTACCCGGGAGCAGACCTCCACCGTCAGCGGCATCCAGGGCACCGGCCTGGGCATGGCCATTACGAAGAACATTGTGGACATGATGGGGGGCACCATCTCCGTGGAGAGCGAGGTGGGCAAGGGGTCGGAGTTTACCGTCTGCCTGCAATTCCCCATCGGCAGCGGCCCGTCGCGCAATGCGCACATCCCCAAGCTGGCCGGCCTCCACGCCCTGGTGGCCGATGACGATTTCAGCACCTGCGCCAGCGTTACCCGGATGCTTGGGAAGATCGGCATGCGGGCGGAATGGACCACCTCCGGGAAGGAGGCCGTCCTTCGGGCGCGGCTTGCCCTGGAAAACGACGACGAATTCAGCGTCTATATCATCGACTGGGTCATGCCGGATCTCAACGGCATCGAGACCGTCCGGCGCATCCGGGCCATGATTGGCGAGGGCAAGCCCATCATCATCCTCACGGCCTACGACTGGACGGAGATCGAGGAGGAGGCGCGGCTGGCGGGGGTCACGGCCTTCTGCTCGAAGCCCCTGTTCCTGTCGGAGCTCCAGGACGCCCTTTTGGGACACCTCGAAACGGACGGGGAAGCGCCGGAACCCCCCGAGGAGAGGTTCCGGGGCAGAAGGATTCTCCTGGTGGAGGACAACGAGCTGAACCAGGAGATCGCGGCGACTATTTTGGAGGAAAAGGGCTTTTTGGTGGATGTGGCCGAGGACGGAACCGTGGCCGTGGAAAAGATAGAGGCCGCCCCCGCGGGCCAATACGACCTCATCCTCATGGACATCCAGATGCCGCGCATGGACGGCTATGAGGCCACCCGCCGGATTCGCGCCCTGAAGGACAAGGGGGATGTCCCCATTTACGCCATGACCGCCAACGCCTTTGACGAGGACCGGCAGAAGGCGCTGGACGCCGGGCTGGACGGCCATATTGCGAAACCCATTGACATTGCGAATCTGATGCAGATTTTGAACGAAGTCCTAAAATAAATCCGTTTTTTCAGGAAGGTAAACAGAACGATGAAAAACAAGATGAAGCATTTCCTGACCGGTGGTCTGGCCTGTGTGTGTTTTGTGTGCATCGCGGCATTCGCGGCGCTGGCGTTTTACCTGAACTGGCAAAACGATCAGGCCGTCACCCAGCTGGGCAACATTTACATGTCCAACATCAACACCCGGATCTCCAAGCATTTTGGCGCCATCAGCGACCAGTGCCTGGGTCCCATGAAAACCTTCGCGGAAAACACCCCTCCCTCCTGCGAGGACAGCAAGGAGGCGTATTATGAGTGGATGACCTACTACGGGAAGAGCCGGGACTATGAATCTGTGTGCTGGTGTGACGCCGACGGGAACTTTGAGATGATTTACGGGGACACGATCCAGTTTTCCAGCCCCTCGGCCTTTCTCACCACCATGGAGCGGGGAGAGGGCCGGGTGGCCGTGGGCTACAACGGCGCCGGGGAACAGGTGGTGCTGATGTGCGCCCCCGTGCACCTCAATATCCCGGGCATGGAGGACTGCATCGCCATGGTGGGGGAGCTGCCCATCAGCTACCTGGCCGATATCCTCTCCCTGGAGGAGGAGGACGCCCTGGTCTATTCCTTTGTCATCCGCAAGGACGGCACCTTTGTGGTGCGCAATTCCGCCGCGGTGCGGGACAACTATTTTGACCGGGTCCGCGCCGTCTATGAGGAAACCGGCGACCAGACCTCGGAGGAGTACATCGCCGAGCTCCAGGCCGCCATGCAGGCCGGCGAGGATTACTCCACCATGGTCCAGGTGGACGGCGAGCTGCGCCATATGTACGCCTCCAGCCTGCCCAACAGCGTGTGGTATCTGGTAACCCTCATGCCCTACGGCGCCCTGAACGAATCGGTGGAGAGCCTGGGAACCCGCTCCCTGGCCGCTTCCGCCACTGTCTGCGCGGTGATTCTGCTGGCCCTGATTATCCTGTTCCTGCGGTACTTCGGCCTGAACCGGATGCAGGTAAAGGAATTGGAGGAGGCCAAGCAGTCGGCAGAGGAGGCCAGGCTTGCCGCCGAGAAAGCCAGCAAATCCAAGGGGGAGTTCCTCTCCAACATGAGCCACGACATCCGCACCCCCATGAACGCCATCGTGGGCATGACGGCCATCGCCACGGCCCACATGGACGACCCCCAGCAGGTGCAGAATTGCCTGAAAAAGATCGCCATGTCCAGCCGGCATCTGCTGGGCCTGATCAACGACGTGCTGGATATGTCCAAAATCGAGAGCGGCAAGATGACCCTCAACGAGGAGATGGTCTCCCTGCGGGAGGTGATGGACAGCATCGTCAGCATCGTGCAGCCGCAGATGAAGGCCAAGCATCAGAAGTTCAATATCACCATCTTCGACATCACCTCGGAGAACGTGCACTGCGACAGCGTGCGTCTGAACCAGGTGCTGCTGAACCTGCTCTCCAACGCCATCAAGTTCACCCCGGAGGGGGGCTCCATCGAGGTATCCATTCACGAGGAGGTCTCCCCCAAGGGAGAGGACTATGTCCGCATCCGCATCTGCGTGAAGGACACCGGCATCGGCATGTCCGAGGAGTTCCGCCAGCACATCTTCGAGTCCTTCGCCCGGGAGGACAACAAGCGAATCCACCGCACCGAGGGCACCGGCCTGGGCATGGCCATCACCAAGTACATTGTGGACGCCATGGGCGGCGAGATCACGGTGGACAGCCAGCAGGGCGTGGGCACCCAGTTCCAGGTGACCCTGGACCTGAAGCAGGCGGAAGAGCGGGTGGAGGATATGATCCTGCCTGACTGGATCATGCTGGTGGTGGACGATGACCGCCAGCTGTGCGAGAGCACCGTGGATTCCCTGCGCTCCATCGGCATCCGGGCAGAGTGGGTGCTGTCCGGCGAGGACGCCGTTCAGATGGCCACCCAGCACCATAAGGCGCACAAGGATTATCACGTCATTCTGCTGGACTGGAAGCTGCCGGATATGGACGGCATTCAGACCGCCCGGGAGCTGCGCCGGCAGCTGGGGGACGATGTGCCCATCCTGCTCATGTCCGCCTATGACTGGACCGAGATCGAGGACGAGGCCCGGGCGGCGGGCATCAGCGGCTTTTTGATGAAGCCCCTGTTCCGCTCCACCCTATTCTATGGGCTCAAGCCCTATGCGGACGCGGAGGAGGTCCCCGCCGTGGAGGAGGAGAAAACGCCGAAGTTTTTCCATAAGCGCGTCCTGGTGGCCGAGGACAATGAGCTCAACTGGGAAATTGCCAATGAGCTGCTGAGCGACCTGGGCCTTACCCTGGAGTGGGCAGAAAACGGCGAGGTCTGCGTGGAGAGGTTCCGGCGCGCCCAGCCCGGATATTATGACGCCATCCTCATGGACATCCGCATGCCCATTCTGGACGGCTACGGAGCCACCGACGCCATCCGCGCCATGGACCGGCCCGACGCCGGGCTGCCCATCATCGCCATGACGGCCGACGCCTATTCCGACGACATTCAGAAATGCCTGCGCCACGGCATGAACGCCCACGTGGCCAAGCCCATCGACATCAATGAGGTGGCCCGCATCCTGAAAAAGCACATGAAGGGCTGAGCTCTGATACGGGCCCGCCGTAAAATTGTCAAATCAAAAAGAGGCCAGGCCGGCAGAGGGAAATGCCGGCCTGGCCTCTTCTTGGGAAACCCATCAAAAAGCCACCTCCCTTTGGAGACGGCAAGGTTTGACAAAACGTGGCGGGGTATGATATTCTGATCTTGCCCCTTATGGGGCCAGAAAGGCGCTGCGCATACGGCAGGCGGTTTAGCCCACCCATCCTCTCAGCAGAGGAGGTGAGGCATATGCCCATTACGATCACGGTACATATCGGTAAGTATACCGTAACCATCCGGATTAAAGGCAGAAACCGCCACTCTGCCAAGTGACGGTTTCAATGCTTTTAGTATTTTAACCAAGTTACTGGGCTGAACCGCTTGTAGCAGCGCCCTTTCTGTGTTTAGAATAGCATCCCTGCCGTAGTTTGTCAAGAGCGTGGAAATTGACAAACTACGGCGGGGTATGGTATTCTGATCTTGCCCCTTATGGGGCCAGAAAGGCGCTGCGCATACGGCAGGCGGTTTGGTCCACCCATCCTCCCAGGAGAGGAGGTGAGGCGAATGCCCATTACGATCACGGTACATATCGGTAAATACACCGTAACCATCCGGATGAAAGGCAGAGACCGCCACTCTGCCAAGTGACGGTCTCTAATCTCTGATTAGATACAAGAACACGGGCTGAACCGCTTGTGGCAGCGCCCTTTCTGTGTCCATTATACCATCCCGCCCCGGTTTGTCAAGGCAGACAGCCGGGGTTTTGTGGGTTCTGGGCTGGGCTTAGGCGTAGGGCAGCAGGAAGGTCAAAACCCCCATGTCCTGGTTGCGGGAGTACCAGAGGGAGCCGGTGAGGTTCAGAGGGCTGCCGGCGGCCTCGTTGGCCTGGCGGAAGAGGGGGTGAAGCTCCCCACGGTCGAAGAGGGCGGCACAGGCGGCGGGGTAGGCCTCGTCGGTGTAGCGGACGCTGAAGGTGGACTCCCCGGCGGCGATGGCCCGCTGGAGGGCGGAGGCCAGGGCGTCAAAGGAATAGGAGGGGAAGAGAAGGCCCTGGCGGACGAAGTAGTTGTTGGCATCGGAGGTGCACGCGGGCACGGGGACGGACTCGTCGATGGTATGGGTGCGCAGAAGGTCGGCAGTGGTCAGGCCGAAGTACTCATAGGCGGGGCCCTGGCTGTCGCTGCCGCCGGTGACCACGGGGTCCCCCCAGGTGGTGTCGATCCAGCAGGGGGTGCCGTCCAGCCAGGCCAGGTTCCAGGCGTGGGACTCCCCCCGGGCCTGTCCGGTGATGTAGGCCGCGTCGATGCCTACCTGGGCCAGGAGGTACTGGGTGGTCTTGGCGTAGCAGCCGCACAGGCCGCCTTCGCCGGCCATAATGTTCACAATGGAGTTGCTGTCCACGGCCTGGTAGTCAGCGTGCTCCACCACGTAGGTGTAGATCCCCAGGGCCTTGTCATAGTCCGAGCCCTCCTGGGGGAGGGTGGCCAGGCAGTCCGTCGTCCACTGGTCGATCTGGGCCTGGGTGGCCTGGCGCTGCTGGGCGTCCATGGTGTAGGTGGGCTGGTAGGTGGCCTCTAAGGGCTTTTTCCCCAGGTAGGTGACCTCGATCTGGCCGGTGCCGGCGAACCAGAAGAGCTCGGGGTAGTCCCGGTAAATGGCGCCCACGGCGGTTTGGATGAGGTCGGTGTCGGGGTAGAGGTCGGTGATCTCAGCGGCCTGGTCTTTCAGGCCCGCCAGGAGCTGGTCGTAGAGGTACCGGGCCTGGGGGGTGAGGGTGGTTCTGGTGTAACGGAAGCCGTCCTGCTCCCCGGCGTAGTCGTCGGGGGGCGGGGGGACGGCGCCGCCGGATTTCAGGCGGTCCAGGGAAAATTCGCAGCCGGCCAGGCCCAGAGTGAGGGCCAGGGCCAGCAGGAGGGGGAGCAGGCGCTTCATGGCTCACCCCTTCCGGGCCAGGGCCCAGCGGACGGACCGGACAATGGCGGCGGCGTTGAGGCCGTACCGGTCCATGAGGGCCTGGGGAGAGCCGCTCTCACCGAAGGTGTCATGGACGGCCACGGCCTCCATGGGCACCGGGCAGAGGCGGGCTGCCGCCTCCGCCACCGCCCCGAAGAGGCCTCCGGCCATCTGGTGCTCCTCGGCGGTGACCAGGGCGCCGCACGCCCGGGCGGCGTCCAAGACGGCCTCTTCGTCCAGGGGCTTGATGGTGTGCAGGTCGATCACCCGCAGGGAGATCCCCTGCTGGGCCAGGGTCTCGGCGGCCAACAGGGCTTCGTAGACCATGGCCCCGCAGGCAAAGACGGCGCAGTCGGTTCCCTGGCGGACCAGGCGGGCCTTGCCGATGGTGAAGGGGGTGGCCTCGTCGGTGATGAGGGGCACGGCCTCCCGGCCAAAACGGAAGTAGACAGGGCCGTCGATATCCGCTGCGGCGATGACGGCCTTGCGGGTCTCCTCGCTGTCGCAGGGGGCGATGACCGTCATGTGGGGGAGGACCCGGGCCAGGGCTATGTCCTCCAGGGCCTGATGGGTGGCCCCGTCGGGGCCCACGGAGATCCCCGCGTGGGCGCCGCCGAAGCGGACCTTTAGGTTGTTGTAGCACACGGTGGTGCGCAGCTGGTCAAAGGCCCGGCCGGAGAGGAAGACCCCATAGGTGGACACATAGGGGATGAGGCCCCCCAGGGCAAGGCCGGCGGCGGTGCCTACTAAATCCTGCTCGCTGATACCCAGGTTGTAGAAGTGGTCGGGGTACTGGTCCTTCACCCAGTTGGTGCGGGTGGAGGCGGACACGTCGGCGTCCAGCACCAGCACGTCCTGCCGCTGGGCGCACAGGGCCAGAAGGCCCTGGCCGTAGCCGTCCCGCTGGGGGATGTAGTTCACGTTGTGCAGATCCATGGCGGGCCTCCTTACTGTAATTCCGCCAGGGCGGCGGAGAGCTCTTGGGCATTGGGGGCCTTGCCGTGCCAGGCGGGCTTGCCCTCCATGAAGGAGACCCCCTTGCCCTTGACGGTGCGGGCGATGAGGACGGTGGGCTTTCCCTTGGTGGCCTTGGCCTGGCGGAAGGCGGCGGCCAGGGCGGCCAGGTCGTGGCCGTCCACGCCGATGACGTGCCAGCCGAAGGCCAGGAACTTCTCGCCCAGGGGCTCCACGTTCATAATGTCCCGGGTGAGGCCGTCCAGTTGCACGCCGTTGTCGTCCACGATGGCGCAGACGTTGTCCAGGCCGAAGTGGGCGGCGGTCATGGCGGCCTCCCAGAGCTGGCCCTCCTGGACCTCGCCGTCGCCAAGCAGGCAGTAGGCCCGATAGGTCTGGCCCCGGTGGCGGGCGGCCAGGGCCAGGCCGTTGGCGATGGACAGCCCCTGGCCCAGGGAGCCCGAAGAGCAGTCCAGCCCCGGCAGCCGGTCCATGTGGGGGTGCCCCTGGAGGGGGGAATCCAACTGGCGGAGGGTGGGGAGCAGGCCGGGGTCAAAGAAGCCCCGGCGGGCCAGGACGCTGTAGAGAGCGGGGGCGGCGTGGCCCTTGGAGAGGAGGAAGCGGTCCCGGTGGGGGTCCTGGGGCTGGTGGGGGTCCAGGGTCATCTGGTCGAAGTACAGGCTGACCAGGATCTCCACCGCCGAAAGGGAGCCACCCGGGTGGCCGGAGCCGGCGGCGTGGGTCATTGTTAAGATGTCCCGCCGGACCTGGCGGCAGAGGGCAGGCAGGTCGTATGTCATGTGGGGTACCTCCTGATGGATTGGTGGGATTTCTTTTGTTAAAAGGTACCACACAGCAGAGGGATTGTCAAACAGTGCCTTTCCCGGCGGTTCATTTTTTACCTCCAAAGAAAACCACGGGGACATGGCGGGCCGGGCCGGCCTGTGGTATGCTAAGGAAAAGACAAGCAAGGAGGAGAACGCCATGAAAATCGGGCACATCATTCGGGCCAAGCGGCGGGCCAAGGGCTTGACCCAGGAGCAGGTGGCGGCGGCCTTGGGAGTGTCGGCCCCGGCGGTGAGTAAATGGGAGGGGAATCTGTCCTTCCCGGACATCACCCTGCTGCCCCGGCTGGCCCGGCTGCTGGGGACCGACCTCAACGGCCTCATGGCCTTTCAGGAGGAGCTGAGCCGCCAGGAGGTGGGGGAGTTCCTGAACCGCCTGGCGGCCCTCCCCCTGGACCAGGCCCTCTCTCTGGCCCGGGAGAAGGTGGGGGAGTATCCCAACTGCGCCCTGCTGGCCCTGAACGTGGCTTTGACCTTGGAGGGCATGCTGGCCCTGAAGGGGGAGGCGGGGCCGGATGGGTGGATTCTCTCCCTCTATGAGCGGGCGGCGGCCAGCGAGGACCGGGAGGTGGCCGACCAGGCCAAGGCCATGCTCTTTTCCCGGCGCCTGGAGGCGGGGGAGGACACCCAGGCGGAAGAACTCCTGGCCGCCCTGCCCCGCCAGCCCCTGTTCCAGCGGGAGCGGATGGAGGCCAGGCTGGCCCTGGCCCGGGGGGACTGGCAGCGGGCGGGGATGCTGCTGGAGAGCCAGCTTTCCCGGCAGGTGAGCCTGGCCCAGGACACGTTGCTCTCCCTGATGGACCTGGCGGCCAAGGAGGGTCAGCCCCGGCGGATTTCCTCCCTGGCTGACCGTGCCCTGGCCCTGGCAGAGCACTTTGACCAGTGGGAGTATGAAAAGTGGGCCATCCGCCTCCAGGCGGCCTGTCTCACCCAGGACGTGGAGGAGGGCCTGGCGGCGGTGAAGGGCCTGCTGGCCGCCCTGGAGGGGGGCTGGAAACCCATGGGGGACCTCTACGCCCACCTGCCCCCCAAGGACCCCGGCGAGCTGCTGGCCCGGCTGGGGCCGGGGGTACGGCGGGAGCTGACGGAGGGGGAGGAGTATGCCTTTTTGCGGGAGGATGGGCGGTTTTGGGAGGTTATGGAGGGGTGAGGTGGAGGCGATATTCCACTACCTGCCGTCAGTACGAGATCGCCCCCTCATCAGTCACCTTCGGTGCCAGCTTCCCCCCGAGGGGAAGCCTACGTGCTATGCTACGTTGGGGTGATTGCTATGGTATTTTTCTACAATAGGCCATACAGGATATGCCAAAGCCTTCCCCTGGGGGGGAAGGTGGGCCGGCGAAGCCGGGTCGGATGAGGGCGAGCGTTGAGGATTCCACGGCGTGGGTAAGAGACGCACCGGCCTAAGGTGGCAACGGGGATTCACTACCCGCCGTTACGTCGAGATCGCCCCCTCATCAGTCACCTTCGGTGCCAGCTTCCCCCCGAGGGGAAGCCTACGTGCTTTGCCGCGTTTGGGCTTTTGCTACGGTATTATTCTACATAAGCCCTCTAGGGCCTGCCAATCGCCTTCCCCCGGGGAGGAAGACGGGCCGGCCCTACGGGCCGGGTCGGATGAGGGCGAGCGTTAAGGGTTTCTCGGCGTGGGTTCACCCCCGCGTGCGCCTTCCTTTTTTTGGGAAAATTTACAATTTAGAATTGCAATCTCCCCGGGGGTACTTTATAATAAAATAACAACCTCATCCATCCCCCGTCACCCAAAAGGAGGCTCCCCCATTGCATGAAATCCCCACTTTGATCACCGACCTGACCATCATCCTGGCCATTGCTGCGGTGACCACCCTGCTGTGTAAAAAAATCAATCTCCCCTCGGTGCTGGGCTATATCCTGGCGGGCTTTCTGGCCGGGCCGGTGGTGGCCTTCCTGCCCACCATTGAGGATATCTCCAGCATTGAGGTCTGGTCGGATATCGGCGTGATCTTTTTGATGTTCGGCCTGGGGTTGGAGTTCTCCCTGCACAAAATGGCCGAGGTAGGGGTGCCCGGCTTCCTCTCCGCCGGGGTCCAGGCGGTGGGGATGGGGGGCCTTGGGGTCCTGCTGGGCTTTGCCATGGGCTGGGGGCCTATGAACAGTATCTTTTTGGGGGTCATGCTGGCCATGTCCTCCACCATGATTACCATGAAGAGCATTGAGGATTTGGGGCTGAAGGACCAGCGGTTTTCCGACCTGGCCATGGGGACCCTGGTCATCGAGGACATCATCGCCATTTTCGCCATGGTGGTCCTGTCCACCATCGCCGTGTCCCAGTCCATCAGCGGCTGGGCCCTGGCCGAGCGGATGGGGCTGCTGATCCTCTACCTGGCCCTGTGGCTGATTTTGGGGATCTTTTTGGTGCCCACCCTGATGAAGAAATTAGTCGGCCTCATGAACGACGAGGTGCTGCTGATCTTCTCCCTGGGGCTGTGCTTCCTGATGGCGATTTTGGCCGAGGAGATCGGCCTGTCCACCGAGCTGGGGGCCTTTTTGGCCGGGTCCCTGCTGGCGGGGACGGTCCACGCCGAGCGGGTGGAGCACCTGGTGACCCCCTGCAAGAATCTCTTTGGGGCGGTCTTTTTCATCTCTGTGGGCTTCATGGTCCAGCCGGCCATGATCGTGCAATATATCCTGCCCATCCTGCTGCTGGCGGCGGTGTCCATTGTGGGCAAGCTCCTCTTCCTCACCCTGGGCGCCGTGGCGGCGGGGAAGCCCCTGGAGGACGCCGTCCCCGCGGCGGCGGCCCAGACCCAGGTGGGGGAGTTCTCCTTCATCATCGCCGGGCTGGGGCAGTCGCTGTCGGTGACGGGGGCCTTTCTCTACCCCATTATCGTGGCCGTGTCGGTGATTACCACCTTTACCACCCCCTTCTTGCTGAAGCTGGCCGGGCCCATGACCCAGGCCCTGGAGCGGGTCCTGCCAAGGACGTGGCTGGCCGCCCTGGACCGCCGGGCCCAGAGCCGGGGGAAGGACCCGGAGGAGCGGAAGGACTGGGTCCACTTCCTCCGGGGGTACTTTAAGTCCTTCGGCCTTTATGGGATTCTGGCGGTGGGGGCCATCCTGCTGGGGGTGCGGTCCCTGCTGCCCTTCCTGGTGGGGGTGCTGGAGAACCTGGCGGCGGCGGAGGCCATCACCTGCGTGGGGATCTATCTGGTGCTGGCCTTCCTGCTGCCGGCCATGCTGCGCATGCGCAAGCGGTACTTCACCAGCCTGTGGCTGGATAAGGTCTCCAACCGGGTGATCCTGCTGGCCCTGATGATCCTGCGCATGGGGGCGGCGGTGCTGCTGGCGGTGGTGCCGGCGGTGGTCATCTTCCAGGTGAACCCCTGGTGGATGGCCGGGGCGGCCCTGCCGGTGATCTGGATGGCCACCCACTCCCAAACCCTGGCCGGGCGCTATCTGGAGCTGGAGGCCCGGTTTTTGGCCAACTTCAACGAGCGCAAGCTGGCTGCCCGGTTTGGCCAGGCCCAGGGGGACCGGGAGGTCCACCAGTGGCTGACCCAGCAGCTCTATGTGGTCACCCTGGTCTGCCCCCCGGACTATGTCCAGGCCGGGCGGACCCTCCACGACCTGGACTGGGGCCGGCGGGACCATGTGAACGTCATCCAGCTCCAGCGGGGAACCGAGCGCCGGAACATCCCCGAGGGGGACGAGGCCCTGCGCAGCGGCGACCGGCTGGTGGTTATGGGGGACCGGATTCAGGTGGAGAACTTCTGCCTCCAGCAGACCCAGGACGGGGTCCGGCCCCTGGACGACGGGGCGCTCATGACCCTGAAGGACTACATCAATGGACAGGAGGGCATCCCCGAGGCCAAGCAGCTGTTGTGCTGCGGCGTCAGCCTGGAGAAGAAAATGCCCCAGGAGGGCAAAAGCGTGCGGGACAGCGGCATCAAAACCGACTGGAGCGCCTTCCTCATCGGCCTGGAGCGGGACCTCCTCCCCATCCCCAGCCCCGACCCCAGCCTGACCCTGCGGTCTGGGGACCTGCTGTGGGTGATGGGTTCCCAGGAGATGGCGGGCAAGCTCCTGCGGCTGGGGCTCCTGGATTGATCTTGGCAAAGGGAAAACCCCTTGAAAATCAAAGGAAAAAACGCCTCGTCTGTGAAAATGCACAGACGGGGCGTTAAAATTTTGTGCAACTTTTTTCGGGGAGGGGTGTACAAAAACGTCCCCGTTTGGCCGGGGTTACAGGTATGGGTAGAAGGAGGTTTTTACTATGACAGAAGGATTTCCCACCGTCCCCTTGGGGGATCGGAACCAGGATATGATCCCATTCACCCGGGACACCCAGTTGGTGGGCTACCTGACCCTGCCCAAGTCCCTGTTTCACCTGGGGCTCTCCCACGGGGCCCTGCTGGTGTACACGCTGCTGCTGGACCGGGGGAGGCTCTCCCAGCGGTCCGGGTGGACGGACAAACAGGGGTGGGTGTACGTGATCTACCGGGTCCGGGACCTGGCCGAGACCTTGGAGAAGGGGATGACCACCATCAAACGCTGGCTGCGGGAGCTGGAGGACCGGGACCTCATCTTCCGCACCCTGCCCATGCGGGGGGAGGCGGGGTGGATCTTCCTGCGGGTGCCCGCCTATTCCGTGGCGGGGGAGCGGGAAAAGGCCCTGGGCCTGCTGCCCCCCAAGCCCATCCGCCGGGACCCCTGGGAGGAGCCGGCCTGGACCCCCAGAGGCGCCAAGAGCGTCAAGGATTGCTACGCCGGCACGCCCGAGGACGTGGCGCGGATGTGGGAGGAGGGCAACCGCCTCCGGTTTTCCACATCCCCGTCCAAATTTGACCGGGGGCCAGCCTTGGAGGGGGGTGGCCCGAATTTGGACGGGGGTGGGGCCGGATTTGGGCCTTAGAATAAAATAAATAATCAAACAAGGAAATAAAACAAATGCTCTTATGCGCGCGCGAGGGAGTTGATTTTTGGAGAGGGGACGGGATTCTTCTACCCGACGTCACTACCATATCGCTCCCTCATCAGTTAGCTGCGCTGACAGCTTCCCCCCGAGGGGAAGCCTACGCTATTACGCTATGTTGGGGTTACTACTACGGTATTTTTCTACATAAACCACACAGGCTTTGCCAACGCCTTCCCCTGGGGGTCCAACTGTCCGGGGGACAGTTGGATATTCAATCAAAAAATTCCTTCGCTCTGAAGGTGGGCCGGCCAAAGGCCGGGTCGGATGAGGGCGAGCCTGGAGGATTCCACGGCGTCGGTAATAGCCCCCCTAAACCCGCCGCAGCAGGCCCATGAGGGGCACCATCAGGGCGTGGGGGATGAACTTGGCCCCCACCCGGTGGAGGGTGCAGACGAGGCCCGGCGTGGCCACCCACAGGTTCCAGGCGCTGGCGGCCAGGGAGAGCTTTACCACGGACTTGGCCCGGGAGGCCAGGGGGAAGTGGCGGAACTGGCCGGGCTTGCCCTCCTGGGCGATGGGGATGAACTCGGTGTCCTTCACCCAGTAGGGGCAGACGGCGGTGACGTGGATGCCCCGGGGGAGGAGCTCATAGTGGAGGGTCTTGGCGTAGCTGTGGAGAAAGGCCTTGGTGGCGGCGTAGACCCCGATGCCGGGCATGGGCTGGAAAGCGGCGGTGGAGCAGATCTCCAGCACCCGGCTGCCCCGGGTGAGGTAGGGCAGGCAGAGGTTGGTGACGGCCACGGCGGCCCGGCAGTTCAGGTCGATCATGTCCATGGTGTCCACCAGGTCGATGGCGGCGATGTGGCCCAGCTTGCCGAAGCCCGCCGCGCACACCAGGCGGGTGATGACGGGCTTCTCCCGGGCCAGCAGGGAGCGGAGGTGGTAGATGGCGTCCTCCTTGGTTAGGTCCAGGGGGATGGGGCGGACAGGGCAGGCGACGGCGTCCTGGAGGGCGGCCAGGCGGTCTTCCCGCCGGGCGATGGCCCAGATTTCCTGGACCTGGGGGTCGCGGCTGAGCTGGCGGGCGTACTCCCGGCCCAGGCCGCTGGAGGCGCCGGTGATGAGGGCGATGTTCATGTGGGGGGTCCCTCCTTTTGGGGGTAGTATGCCCGGTGGGGGCGGGGGTATCCCTCTTGCAGAGGGGGGAAGGGGGTGGAAGACTGCTGCGGTGGAAGGTGGTGACGGTGTCCTTCTACCCGCCGATCTTCCGCATCGCCCCCTCATCAGTCAGCTGCGCTGACAGCTTCCCCCCGAGGGGAAGCCTACGTGCTATGCTACGTTTGGGTAATTACTACGGTATTTTTCTACAATAAGCCATACAGGCTTTGCCAATCGCCTTCCCCTGGGGGGGAAGGTGGGCCGGCCGCAGGCCGGGTCGGATGAGGGCGAGCCTTTAGGGTTCCACAGCGTTGGTAATAGACGTACTGCCCCCACGTCTCAGCCCTCCACCTTCCCCTTCCGGTTCAGCCGCTGCACCGCTTCCTCAATCTGCTGCCCCACCCATTCCACCTCCCGCCAGAGCTCCTGGGCGGACAGGCGCAGAACCCCCGCCCGGAGGGCGGAGAGCTGGATGAGGCCGTCGGAGGTGGCCACCCGGACGGCGTAGTTTTTTCCGATGTCGTGGAGGAGTTTTTCGATGTACATGTCCCCCGTCTCGTCCTGCTTGGTGTAGACCACCTGGATGTGGTGGTAGTCGAACCGGGAGCCCTGGCCCCCCTTGACCTTGTAGCCGTCGAAGACCAGCACCAGGCGGCACCCCTTGTAGCCGCAGTAGTTGCTCAAAATGTCCATGAGGCGCTGGCGGGCGGCGTCCAGGTTTTCCTTGGCCAGGTCTTTGAGCTCGTCCCAGGAAAAGATCATGTTGTAGCCGTCCACGATGAGGTACTGCTGTTTGGGCGGGGCGATGGTCCGCTTGGGGGCGGTTGGGGCGGGCTGGCTTAGGAACTGGTATTCCCGGCGCTTTTGGGGGCCGAACTCCCGCAGGAAGATGGCCTCCAGCTCCTTTTCGTCTAAGTCCAGGTTGCGGGTGTAGAGCCGGGGGCGGGCGGGGGCCTCCTCCCGGTCTTTGGGGGTCAGGCAGCTCTCCAGGTGCATGTATTGGGGGACCTGGTTCCACTTCACCGTGAAGCCGCCCCCGTGGGCGCAGAAGACCGAGTCGGGGGTGTGGGGCAGGTCGCTTTCCGGCTGGTAGCCGGCGGCCTCCACCACTTGCTTTTGGTTGTGGCAGGGGGCGTAGCCGTGGAGAGAGCAGGAGAATTTCCCCCGGCCCCGGGTGTATGCCGCCACCTCTAAGGGGTAGTCCTTCATGGCCGCCACCGGGGCGGTGCCGGTGAGGGTGGCCCAGTCCCCGTCGCTCTGGGGCGGGTCGAAGGTGCCGGACATGGCTTGCAGGTCGCTGATGGCCCGGCCCAGCTGGTCGGCGGGGAGCTCCAGGCGGAAGGCATACCAGGGCTCTAACAGGATGCTCTCGGCCCCCATGAGCCCCTGGCGGACGGCCCGGTAGGTGGCCTGGCGGAAGTCGCCCCCCTCGGTGTGCTTCACGTGGGCCCGGCCGGACATGAGGGTGATGCGCAGGTCGGTGATGGGGGAGCCGGTGAGGACCCCTCGGTGGGTCCGCTCGGCCAGGTGGGTGAGGATGAGGCGCTGCCAGTTCCGGTCCAGCAGGTCCTCGGGGCAGCGGGTGTCGAAGAGGAGGCCCGTGCCCCGGGGGAGGGGGGCTAAGAGCAGGTGGACCTCGGCGTAGTGGCGCAGGGGCTCGAAGTGGCCCACCCCCTCCACGGGGGAGGCGATGGTCTCCTTATAGAGAATCCGCCCGGCGTCCAGCTCCACGGCCACGTCGAACCGCTGGGCGATGAGGTCCTTCAAAATTTCAATCTGCACCTGGCCCATGAGGCGGGCGTGGATTTCCTGGTGCTCCTGGTCCCAGATTAGGTGGAGCTGGGGGTCCTCCTCCTCCAACTGGCGGAGCTTGGGGAGGAGAACCTGGGGGGGACAGTCCGGGGGCAGGAGGAGGCGGTAGGTGACCACGGGCTCCAGCAGGGGCGGGGGCGCGGGGGGCTCCTGGCCCAGGCCCTGGCCGGGGTAGGTCTGGCTCAGGCCAAGCAGGGCGCAGACCTGGCCGGCGGCCACCTCCTCCACGGCCTGGAACCTGGCCCCGGAGTAGAGGCGGAGGTGGGTGACCTTTTCCTCCAAGACCTCCTCCCCCTGGGCGGGGAGGTAGGCCAGGGGGGTGCGGACCTTGAGAGTCCCTCCGGTGACCTTCACATAGGTCAGGCGGTTGCCCTGGGGGTCCCGGGCGATCTTGAAGACCCGGGCGGCGAAGTCCGGGGGATAGACGGGGGCCTCGGTGAAGTCCGCCAGGCCCCGGAGGAAGTCCTCCACCCCCTCCAGGCGCAGGGCGGAACCGAAGAAGCAGGGGAAGAGCTTTTCCAGCCGGACCAGGCCGGAGACCTGGCGGGGGGTGAGCTCCCCGGTATCGAGATACTGCTCCAACACCCCCTCCTCCCGGAGGGCCACTGTCTCGGCCCAGGCCTCGTCCCGGCAGGTGAAGTCCACGCAGCCCTCGTCCAGCCGCCGGCGGAGGTCGGCCATGAGGGCCGGGCGGCCGGGGTTGGGCAGGTCCATTTTGGTGACGAACAGGAAGGTGGGGATCTGGTTGCGCCGGAGCAGCCGCCACAGGGTCTCCGTGTGGGCCTGGACCCCGTCGGTGGCGCTGATGACCAGGATGGCGTAGTCCAGCACCTGGAGGGTGCGCTCCATCTCGGCGGAGAAGTCCACGTGGCCGGGGGTGTCCAGCAGGGTCACCGACAGGTCCGGGGTCTGGAACAGGGCCTGCTTGGAGAAAATGGTGATCCCCCGCTCCCGCTCTAACTGGTGGGTGTCTAAGTAAGCGTCCCGGTGGTCCACCCGGCCCAGGCGCTGGATGGCCCCGGCGGCGTAGAGCAGGGCCTCGGAGAGGGTGGTCTTCCCGGCGTCCACGTGGGCCAGGATGCCCACGCAGAGGGGCTTGGGAAGGTTCTTTTTGGTGGTGGTTTCCATCGGCACGACCTCTTTCCTGTCATTGTGGATATCATTTCTCTCATCATACCACAAAATGAGGGAGAAAGCGATAAGTTGCCGATGGTATCTTACAGGATTCCCCGTTGGCGGAAGCATCCTCTTGCGCCGGGCAACAAAAAGGCGGAGACCGGAAAGGGTCTCCGCCTTTGATGTGCGGAATGACAGGCCAAAAACGCCTCTCTCACGCCCGCTCCCGCATGACGCGCCTATGGGCGGGGCGGACGGTTTTGTTATCCAAATACTCTCATGAAAATCGTGGCGACCTCTGCGCGGGTGGCGCCTCCGTTGGGGTTGAGGCGGTTATTCTCCGCCCCCTTGATGTAGCCCTTCTGAACGGCCCAGAGCATGGCGGTTTTTGCCTCGGCGGAAACGGCGCCGGCGTCGGCAAAGCCCTTCAGGCTGCCGCTGACGGCGGGGCTGCCCGCGCGGCGGTAGAGCATCAGCGCCATCTCCTGGCGGGGGATA